>CAMNDS010000053.1 GCA_946535695.1 uncultured Clostridia bacterium
ATTTCAGGTATTTGGCTTAATTTTGAAACTCTTGGCTTCAAAATCTTTGCTAATTTTAGCAAATCAATATCAAAATCTACATATTTTTTTATTATACCAGCAAATCCTTCGTCAGATTTTAATTTTATATGTTGTTCGTTCACCCATGCGAGTTTTTCGTAATCAAATATTGCTGGTGATTTGCCGATGTTTTTTATCGAAAATTTTTGTTCGAGTTCTTTTAGAAAAAAAATCTCTTGATTATCGCTCGGGCACCAGCCCAAAAATGCAATATAATTTATTATTGCTTCGGGCAAATAGCCTTCTTCAGTAAGCTCCAAAAAACTAACAGCTCCGGCGCGTTTTGAAAGTTTTGTTATGCTTCCGTCTGGATTTTTTCCCATAATTAGCGGCAAATGTATATATTCTGGAATTTCCCAACCAAAAGATTTATAAAGCAAATTATATTTCGGAGTCGCCGAAAGATACTCGCAGCCTCTGATTACGTGCGAAATTTGCATCAGGTGATCGTCGATTACATTGGCAAAATTATAAGTCGGCATGCCATCAGATTTTATCAAAATCTGGTCTTCAAGTTCGCTATTTTCAACTTCTACATGACCGAAAACTAAATCTTCAAAACTAGTCGTACCCGATTTTGGCATTCTTTGCCTTATCACATAACTCTTGTTATTTTTCAAAAATTCTAAAATTTTTTCTTGATTAATATTCCTGCAATCGCACTCAAATTTTTTATTATTTTCTTTTTTATTTTCAAAATTTTCATGTTTTTCGCAAAAACAATAATAAGCGCCACCTAAATCAATTAATTTTTTAGCATACTTAATATAAATTTTTTTTCGCTCGCTCTGAATATACGGTCCAAAATCGCCGCCGATTTCAGGGCCTTCGTCATATTTTAAATTTGTCGCACGCATAGTATCGTATATTATTTTTTCGGCATTCAAAACCTGACGTTTTTTGTCAGTATCTTCGATGCGCAAGATAAATTTGCCCCCCAGAGACCTAGCGATTAAATAACTATAAAGCGCCGATCTCAAATTGCCGATATGCATATATCCCGTCGGGCTCGGCGCGAATCTTGTTCTACAATTCAAAATTTTTACCTTCTTCCCAAACTATCAAGTATCAGGCACTAATTATAGCATATTTAATAGCAAAAGTGATAAATTAGCAGCACTATTACAAAATTTTACTAATTTCTAAGAGAATCAATTTGTTTTCTTCCCCCATACTTCCAAATCACACAATATATTATCAAGCGAAATGTGACTACCAAAAAAGTATTTTATTGATGTATGTTCATCATAATTAATGGTTAAATCTTTCTTAAAATCTTCGCTATTTGCATCAAGCGAAAATTTAAAATAAAAACTACACTTACCATCATAGCTAACCAGACAAGGCAATATTCCAAGCTTCTCTTTGGTATATTTAGCAATATAATCTATAAAGAAACGTTCATATTCTAATAAATTTAATTTTTCGCCTTTATTATCATAGCATTCAAAATTGCATTTATCATCGAAACGAATTTCAGCACAATTACTAAATGTGTAACTATCGGTTGTACCATTAATGTATTCAATTTTTAATTTAGCGAGATCACTTTCTTCTGAATGATCCCGGTCTAAAAATTCGCCAAATTTTTTGTTCTTTGTTCTAAGTTCCACTAACTCTTTACCAATGGGGGAATTCTCGTCCGGACCACTGCCAAAAAAGACTTCTTTATCATTCCAAGTATTTTTCAGTTCTTCAATATTTTTAAATTTTCCCAAGCCATGATAGAATGTTCCGCTCGGTGTTTTACCTTGGTCACCAGAATCTTTACTGCAAAGCTTTTTTATACCTAAAATGCCCAAAATTACTACGGCCGAAAGCCCCAATGCAGATAAAGCAATCCAAAGCGGATAAAGATTTTTGGGCAAACCTTTTGGTGGAGCTGGAATTTCGTTTTTTAAGTTTTTATTCATAAGCCACTCTCCCCCGACGGTTTCCGAACTTTTAAACTCGCTTTGATTCACCGCCGAAGCTTTATTACCCAGAACCGACGTAAAAACTAAAAACAATGCGAGTTTATCTTTAAATTTCTTCATAGAAGTCACCTCAGTCAAAATTTTGAATAATGCTTAAGCAGAAATCTTAAACAACCTAACGTCTTAGCTATATAACAATGAAAAAAATTTGTCAAGCGTAAATTGATATTAGCATTGTTAAAAGTAGGTAAATAATAACAGATTTCTTTTTAAACTTCTCTCCGGCAGCGCCGGAGATATGTTACAAGTTTCAAAAGAAATCCAATATATATTACTGATTTCGAAAGAAGTCTAATGATTCATAAAAGTTATATCCATATATGGACATATGGATGTAGCAACACAAAGAACTTACGCCATTTACTCCGGCGTCGACGGAGGAAATGATTTAACTCTTCATTGTCAATGCTAAGAAAAACTTATCTTTCACATTCACAGTCTTCATCGCCACATTGACAAGTATCAATTTTTAAATCACAACCGCAGTTTTGACATTTAAAGTTGCAATCACAATTGTTTATATGCTCATGCTTCAGATGATTTTCAGTTCCACATTTTTCACACTTAACCTTGCAACAACAATTATCGCCACAATCGCACGAATCATCCAGAATATCATTTATTTCATATATCTCTTCTTCCAAAACATCTACACGTTCGTTTAAGTCATCAATTTCTTTTGAAATTTCCGAAATACAATTGACAATTTCTTTTATGGCTTTGCTATACTCAGAATTTGTATCCATTGACAAACCCTTTATAAAGCCTTCTAAAAAAGCTGCTTTTTCTTGCATACAAAACTCCTTTATCTTCATTTACGCGCGTTCTAAATATTCACCCGTGCGGGTGTCGATCTTAATTTTTTCACCTTGATTGACAAAAAGAGGGATCCTTATCGAAGCTCCTGTTTCAACAATTGCTGGCTTCATAACATTAGTTGAAGTATCCCCTCTCACACCTGGCTCAGTTTTTGTAACTTCAAGCACCACAAATATAGGCGGTTCTACTCCGAAAACACTACCTTTGTAAGACTGCACCTTGCATTCCATGTTTTCCTTAACAAACTTAAAACTATCCGAAAGCACCGAACCACTAATCGGAATTTGTTCGTAACTTTCCGAATCCATAAAATAATATAAATCTCCGTCCTTGTAAAGATACTGCATATTTTTGCGCTCTATAAAAGCTTCCTGAACCTTTTCGTTTGGATTAAAAGTCCTTTCAAGAACACTGCCTGAAACAACATCCTTCATTTTGACTCTAACAAATGCCGAACCTTTACCGGGTTTAACATGCTGAAACTCAATAACTGTAAACACCTTGCCGTCAAGTTCAAAAGTCACTCCATTTCTAAAATCTCCTGCCGAAATCAAACTATTCACCTCACTAAGCATGATTTGCTTATTATAAAAAAACCATTTAAAAAGTCAAGTGCAAAATTTAAACGTGCATTGCTAAAAGTGCAGAAGGTATCTCAAAAAATTACACATATTTTCTTCGATAACGCCGGAAAAATTAAATACTACACCGGTTTTAAAAATTACTTCATGTGTTGTTCTATAAGATTTCCCAAAAATTCTTTTCGCTTTTCATCAACTTCATTACGCGTAGAATTTTTAATATAATCAAGTTTTTCTTGTGTAAATTTTTTATTTTTATCGCCATCCATTTTTTGAAGCTTAAAATCGTCACCGACCCAATAAAGTCCGGCAGGAAGTTGCCATAAATTACCCTGACTGTAACTTTTGCCCTCAAAATGAAAATAGCGTTTGTGAAATTTACCTGAATTTTCATCTTTCTCAACCAATTGCGTTCCAACACCATGTCCTGTTACGCCATTAACATTTTTACTATTAATTTCAGAAATTATAGTTACTTTAGAATTAAATATTTTTTGCGGTTGAAAATCTACATAAGCCTTTTTAGTTATCGGTCCTAATGTTTCATAATCACTTTTTAGTGTATAAATAACCGCTGAATTTTTTGTGTTATTTAAACTAATTTCACGATATTGTTCTCCAAATGGCTGATGATTTTTATTAACTCCAAAGAAATTAAAAAAGCCCATGTTGGAAACTTCTGGATTACCCGGTACAGGGTCAAAAGCTACTGAACTGAACTCAACATTGCTGTTATTTCCGAATTGATTAACAATTTCATTTAATACTATATTGGCTGCTACTCCACCTCTGCTGTGGCCTTTTACTGAAACATGAATTTTATTATCCTTACCTAAATACTTGTTTATTTCCTTTTCTAAAACAGAATAACCATTTACGATATTTCTTATTATCGAAAATTCTCCCCTGTCTAACACCCCACCTATATCTTGCGGACCAGGTATAGTAAATTCAATTTGATGTATTTTAGATTTTAACCAATCATTATTTAACTTTTTAGTTTTAGTAACCTCTCTTTTCCAAACCCAAATTTTTCTAGCTTCATTATTTGGCAATTTACGTTCCAATTCCAAAAGTTTACCATATTTCTGGAGCATTTTAGCTAAATTAAGATCATTTGTTTCATTGATGTTTTCTTCTTTAAGTTTTTCATGAAACTTTTGCTCTTCCTTCGAATTAAAATATTCTAAAATATTATTACATTTTCCGCTTATAAACTGTGTCAATGCTTCTGGCGCATCGCAAATTATTTCGTTAAATTTTTCATTTTCATCTCCAAGGTTTGTTGTTCTAATTCTGTAAATATTGTCAATTGCACATAAGCTTTTTGTCGCATCTTCACTTTTTAAATCTTTACTTACTTCATAAAGCATATATTTGTTGGCTGATTGATCGTATGCTAGAATTTTTAAATTATTATTGGGCCCAAATAGTTTTTTAATGTTATTCACATCTTTTAAGTCATCTTTTGAATGCCCTATGCACAGTTTGCCAAATTCATAAAAGGCTGAACCACAATTACTATTTGAAGTAACATGTTCATTATCAACATTAGGATTTTGAAATGCTTTTCGCCAAAGTAAATCTCCGGAACCTGCAAACCTAAATTTAATTTTAATTAAACTTTTAGTATAAAACTTAGAAACTACATAAGCGCTTACAGCCAAAGCAGCAACAATTGGAGCCGCAACAGGAATATAACGCTTCACAATTGGTTCATCACCTAACATAAACTTTGCACTCAATTTAGAACCTTGAAATAACGATAAACATGCTAATAAACCTGCTAATTTTTTATCCATTTTTCTCATTTAAGTCACTCCTTATTTTTATTATTAAAAATTAGAAATTTTAGCGGATTAACCTAAAAAAGCAAACACTAAATTTATTACAACGTCGATTATAATGAATTAATTATATATCAATAGATAAAAAATGTCAACACATTTTTAGAAACTACGAAAAAATTATATAAATTTATCTAATGCAGTCTGAAATCAAAAAAATACAAAATAATTTAAAATTAAAAAATCGTTCTCCGGCAACACAACCGAAGAATATTTGATTTTTTTATTTTTCAGTATTATATCAATTAAAAAATCATTAGAGTTTTTTCAAAACTGAAAAATTAAACTTGAAGTACTCTCCCTGGCGGCGTCTGAGAGAATATCTATTACTAGTCTCGAAAGAAATCTATTTATTCAGATTTATTTAGGGACTGCTCATATTTAACATTTTGAGCTGCTTTAGCACTACCTCTAAAAATTGACGCGCAGACGAGAAATAATGCGATTTTATTTCTACTAAATGTTGACATATCAACCAACTCCTTGAATCTAAGATAGTCACATAATGCATCCTTAACTATATTATAAAATATAAAAAAACAGTTTGTCAAGAAAAAAATTAAAGGTATGAATAAAAGTAAATAGAAATAATAGACTTATAGTAAAGTTACCTTAATGTATAGAATATAGCAATACAAGAGACCCACATCTTTCCCTACGTCAACTCGGAAGAAATATCTATTTTTTTAGAGAAAGTTAACTTAACTTAATTTTTCAGTTTTGAAAATAGTATAAATAGCATAAACGCTGAAAAAACAACTCCAAGCAACTTCTCCTCAGTGCTATCGAATGTTTAAAATAAAAAATTATCAAAAATGGTGGAGATAAGCGGGATCGAACCGCTGGCCTCTTGAATGCCATTCAAGCGCTCTTCCATCTGAGCTATACCCCCACTATTAATTATTTTAAAAAAACAAAGCTGAAAAGTCAAGAGATTTTCAAAAGAGGTATTGCTAAAAGTAAATCTAAAAATAGATTTAATCTCCATGTATGAATATGGCAATGCAAAAATTTACATCATTTTCTCCAGCGATGCCAGAGGAAATATTTATCTTTTTTCTTTTTATTTATGCTTGCAAATTTTTTTAATTATTA
>CAMNDS010000054.1 GCA_946535695.1 uncultured Clostridia bacterium
CATACATAACTAATTTATTATTATGTACGAAGCAATTTATTTACGAGCAAAATAAAAAGAAGTTAATTTAAACGTTAGGAATATATAAACGACCAAGCCTATATATTAAAGAAATTGCACGTTTTTAATAACTTCATATATAAATTATATCATAAATGGAGGTTTAAAGATATGGAATCTTATAAAAATATTAGAGAGAGACAAGAAAAGGAATATAACGAGTTCACGAAAGACAAAGTATTTTATGCTTTTACTGAAAAACAATTTAACGAAGGATTAAAGAAGCTAAATGCTAATAAAAAAGAATTAGTACAATTTATATCAGGCGGATTTATTAAAAAAACCGACTTAAAAGAGTTATTAAGAGGACATAGCCAAGAAATAGAAGATTATATAACACTAGATAAGACAGGCAACGAGTTTATATATCAAATGTTTAAATATGAATTAAGAAATCACGAATATAATATAACTCATGATCTAGAGGACACTTTAAAGAGTTTAAATATAACAGGCGAAGAAATAGAGTTAAAAGAAAATTTAAAACAAGGCTTATTAAAAGCAATAAAAGAATATGAGGAGGCTTAAAAATGACAAGAATAATAGCACTAACAAATAATAAAGGAGGCGTAGCAAAGACTACAAGCACGTTAAATATTGCTTCAGGTTTAAAAAATCACGGCAAAAGAGTTTTAATGATAGATTTAGATAGTCAAGCAAGCTTAACGATAAGTTTAGGAGTTCAACCCGAGCAATTTAAAAACAATTCAATAGTTCAAGTATTAGAAGAAACGTTAGATATTACACAAACTATATTAAAGCTTAACAATGGCCTTTATTTAATAGCAAGTAATATGTATTTAAAAGAAACTAATAATAAAATAGCGAATAAGCATTTTAAAGAGTTCATTTTAAAAAAGCAAATAGATAAAATAAAAGACAACTTCGATTATATCTTGCTAGATTGTCCGCCAAGTATAAACAATCTAACTATTAACGGATTAATGGCAAGTAATGAAGTATTTATACCAATAGCAAGCGAATATTTAGCACTAACAGGAGCGGGGCAATTAATAGACGAAATAAACGAACTTCGAGAAGGCAATAATGATTTAAAAATAACAGGTTTATTCGTTACGAGATATGACGGAAGAAGAAACCTAGATAGTCAAGTCTACGAAGTATTAAAAGAGCAATATAACGATTTAGTATTTAACACGATCATAAACACTAACGTAGCCGTAGCCGAAGCACCAAGCCACCAAAAAGATATATTTACGTATGCGCCAAATAGTCAAGGTGCGATAGACTACGAGAATCTAGTTAAAGAAATATTAAAAATGGAGGTTAAGAAATGAAAAAACAAGCACTAGGAAGCGTACCGATGAAAAGAGAGATAAAAACATTTGAAGAAACTAAAACCGAAGGCGTAAGCCTAGCAAATGAATTTAACAACGAAGATTTTTTAAAAGCAAAACAAGAAACAACCGACGACGCATTTAATCAGGAAATAGAAAAAATGAAAGAAGTATTAAATATTAGCGATGAAGAAATAAAAGACATAGAAGATACTTTTAAAGAAGAAAAGAAACCAAAACAACCAAGCGTAAAAGCAAGATTAAAAGAAGGTTATAGCCGTAAAACTTTCGTTATTAATGATTCACAATTAGAGCTATTTTTAGCACTAGCGAAATATAAGAACGTAGAGCAAAAAGAATTATTAGAAGCGCTTTTAAATAAAGCATTTAATACAATAGACGAATCTACAAAACAACAAGCATTAAAAGAATATAACAAAGAAGAAGTTAATATAAACGATTTATTTAATTAAAGGAGGGTTAAGACATGTTAAAGTTTTATGAATTGCAAGAAGTAGCCGAAATGCTAAAGATTAATTTAAGAGTATTAAGACAATACGTAAGAGAAGGAAAAATAAAAGCTTCTAAAATAGGCCGTAAATACTTAATAACTGACGAAGCATTAAAAGAATTTATAAAAGAAAATGAAATTAAAGCAAAATAAAAAAAAAGAGTGTATAGATCATAAATTGAAAAGTCGAATCTATACACCTAAAATATAAAGCCTAACTATTATAATTAAGCAACTTGATTATATCATACGTTAGGCAACAAATGAAAGAGAGGATTTTTAAAAGTATGATAGAGAAAATAAAATATTTAAGTTTAAAAAATAAAAAAGGAAAACCAACACTATATTTTAAAATTCAAGATAGAGAGTTTAACCAACCTTTAACAACAAGTTTTAACATAGTTAAAGCTAACGAGTTTTTAAGAAGCCTAGATAGTGGTATAGAAATTAAGTTTATAGATTATAAGCAATACAAAGAATTAATAATAGAAGTTAGAAACGCAATTAAAAACAATTATTATGACATTGACACAGGAAAAACTGAAAAAAATTATCTTTATTGTCATATATTGGAGCGTGTTAAATAATGCTAGACGGATTCTATAACATAAAAATAAATAGATTTAGTATAATAGAAAATTACAAAGGCGAGCCGTTATTTTTAGGCGAATTAGAAACCGAGCAAGGCGAAAAAATAACATTTACTAGAGACGCAAAGACAGGCAAAGAAATATATGATCTAATTAGTTTATTATATGAATTTGATAAAAAACTAGATATTAGATTTATAAATGATAAAAAATTTAAAGAAGAAATTAACCGAGTAAATGACATTTTAACAGGCAAATTATACCGAGTATTTTATAAGAATAATTGTTATTTAAGAGTAGAAAATAAAAGAGATAAAACTAACGAAGAAGAGACAAACGAAGCACTAAAAAACATTGAAGAAGCTAATAAAAATATAGAAAAATATTTTAATAGCAAGCATTGAATTTGTAATACAACGGCTTATTCAGTACTACGAGCAAGCATTGGAAAGTTCCTCCCACAGGGGCTTTCCTCGTATTATGGGGAAATCCCCAAGCCCCGAGATAAAAAGAGAGGTTTATTATATGCGACATGATATTATATTTAACTATGATTATTTATTAGAACGAATCGAATAGCGATATAAAGAAAATACATTAAATAAAAATATCAATTCGTTATGCAAAGAAGTTTATTATTTAACTTCGTTAAGATTTAAAAATATCGTGATTCATAAGAGAGGTTATTTTACTCAAAACGAAATAATAAAAATTAGTGAAGTGTTAAAGTTGAATCACGAAGAAATAATAAAGTGCTTTTTAAAAGTGTATCGCCGATAATATACAATAACGGCAATAGAAAATTTATAACCAAAAAGAAGGTGAAATAATGATAGATTTAATAAAACAAAACAAAGATTTAGTTATACTTCTAAAAGTAAGCTACATTTTTGCGGTACTGAATAAAGAAAAAAAGAAAACATTAACGCCAAACGTATTTTATGAAATAAGAAATCGTTTAGATTCATTTAAAGAATTTGATAAGTATTTTAGTAATGATCTAGAACTAGACGAAGATTATATAATACTAGACTACCCGTTAAGAGATTATTATTTAATGAATTATAGCGAATCTAAAGGACTTATAAAGACAATAGCGAAGGTATTTTATCTAATAAATAAAAACAACGATGATAAATTAAGAGATTTTTTAAAAGATTTTCTAAAAACTGATAAAAAAACGAATCAAGAGTTAATTTATATTAACGAATTTAGAAATTGTTTAAATGGATTCTATAAAACCGAAAGACATAGTTTTGAAAGAGTATTAATAGAAAGAAATATGACTTTTAATACATTTAGAGCTAGTTTTGATGATTTACTTAACGATGAAAGCGACATAATAGAGAGTTATTATACAACTATCGGCGAATATATCGGCGAAGCGCTTATAAAAAACGAATTAAGCGATTTATTAGAAGAAAAAACCATGCGTAAGCGCTTAAATGAGAACGAAATTAAAGAAATTGATAAAAAAGTTAACGAGATTTTATTATACGCTCATAATAACGACATAGAATTTGAAATAAACGATATTATTAAGTTATTCGCATTTGATGAAAAGACTAAAAATTATTTAATGCAAGAAGAAGTTAATATAGAAGATATAATAGACGACTTCGAGAGCAAAAAAGAGGATTATAACCCCGAAGCTAGAATAATAAAGATTATTACAAGCCCTGAAAACACGGAAATAATGCGAATTAGAAACGCAATATCAACGATTCAACAAGGCGACATTGAAAAATACGAGCAAGAGCTTTTAGATCTAGAAGAAAAAGACACGTTAACACCTGAAGAAGAGGACTATAAAGAAAATTTAAAAGATTTAATTAAGAAAGCCAAGCAAGAAAGAGAAGAACTAAAAGCAAGATTAAGTAATATTAAAGAAGATTTAGGATTATTAAAAAAAGGACAGGAAGAAGCACCGACACAATACGAAAAGAATAATTATAATAAATTAATCAAGAAAAAAGATAAAGAAAGAGAAGATATAGAGCAACAATTAGTTGCAAGAGGCCCATTTTTTCAACAAAACCTATTTACTGATGATTTAGAGTACAAAGGCAAAAACGTATTAATAACAATACCTAAAAACTACGATATAAAAGGAAATCTAA
Source organism: uncultured Clostridia bacterium (assembly GCA_946535695.1). Classification (GTDB taxonomy): domain Bacteria; phylum Bacillota; class Clostridia; order Oscillospirales; family Acutalibacteraceae; genus Improbicoccus. The sequence goes on from CAMNDS010000054.1 coordinate 4,580, forward strand.
CCGATGAAGGTAATAATCTATTATATTATTTAGGCGATAAGATAGAGAAAGATTTACAAAAAGAAATACGAGGGCAAGAAGAAAAAACACGTCATTGGTACATGATAGACGGCGACGATTATTTAGACTTCACAGGACGAAAGAACTATGATAGAACGATAAAGAACGCATTAAAAAGTGCGTATGCTATGAATAAAGAAACATATAGTATTTTAAAAGAAAATAAAAAAAGTGGCGTAACGGAATCTATAACAGGCCGATTATTTCATATAATAGACGAAATAGAAGTTACTAAAAATCTAGATACTAATAAAATGACATTTAAAGTTAAACCAAGCGACACGTATATTGAAATGTGTAAGAATAGCATTAAATATAACAACGTAGGAAGTATACCAAGAGCAATATTTAGACTAGGACAAGGACAAAACAAAACCGAGAAAAGACTTAAAAGCATTTTATTATATATGTATGAATTAATTAAAATAGAGTTTAGAAAGATAGAAAAAGAAACATTATATAACAAAGATTTAAAGCTAAAAACTATTATAGAACGATTAAGAAAAGACGGATTATTAAGCAATAAAGTAGTTAAAAGCTACTATTTAGACGTTGTTAAACCAATTCAAGAAATGCTAGCACTTGGCGAAGATTTAGGATTATTAAACTATAAAGACAAGTATAAAGTTTTCGAGACGTTCGACAAGGCAACTGAAGAATATAAAAAAGGTAGTAAGATTCAGGACTTCGAAAACACTAGCATAAGTTTATATATAGTCGCTAACAACGAAGCTACTAAAAAAATATTTAAAAGAAAAGATAAAAAGAAAAAAGCTAGATAACAACAATATGATCTAGTCTTTTTTATTGGCTTTTAAAAAATTATGAAGGCCCCCCTATTTCAAATAATAAAAGAGCCTCTAGAATACCGGCCGTCCCACTTCATATAACTGGCCCAAGTTTTCATACACGAAGGGGGGTATATTTAGCCTTTTTTATAAGAAAAAGAAAGATTTTAAAAAGAAAAGAAAAATTATTTTATTTTATGAAAAGAAATAAAAAATTATATACAGGCGACGTGCTTAACATGAGTTTAAGCGTATAAGCTTAACATCAGTTTAAGGGTTTAAGGCTTATACTAGGTTTAAGCGTTTAAGCAAATTTTAATACGTAGGTGTAGACATATCTATTTTTGCTTATAAATAAGGCATTTGAGAGATAAAAAATAAGGTTTAAGGGGTTTAAGCGTTTAAGGGGTTTAAGCACTTTAAGAAATACGTAGGTGTAGAGATACGCATACGTAGGTGTAGACATACAAATACGTAGGTGTAGACATAAATTTTTGCAAACCCTTATAAAATAAGGGCAAAATGACTATCAAAAAACCCTAAATATATATTAAATATGTATTAAGGCGTTGCACGTCCGCCCTGACGGGCGACGGCACTATGATAAAATTGTCTCATGTTAAAGAAAGAGAGGATTTTTTAAAATGAATTATAGTAAAGAAGAAATCGACCAAGTCAAGAGTTATTTAAAAGTCTATCTAGAAGAAACAGGAAGAAAAACAAGAGCGCTTAACGAGTGTATTAATCCCGAGCATGACGATAGTACGCCTAGCATGAGTTTTAATAGAAAAGATAACACGTTTAAATGTTTCGGGTGCGGTGTAAGTTATGACATTATAAGTTTATATGCGTTTGATAACAACCTAGATTATAAAAAAGATTTTAAGGACATTATGAAAACATTAATCGAAAAATATAATATAGATCTAGAAGTTAAACCAACTTTAAGC
>CAMNDS010000055.1 GCA_946535695.1 uncultured Clostridia bacterium
CTAGCATTACTTGCAGGAATTTTGCCTAAAAAATTATTAAATTTGTAATTTCTATTTGAAAATTTACATAAAATAGTCGTGTAATTATATTTATTATGATTTACTATTTTTTCTTGGATAATTTCAAAATTATTTTTTGATAAAAAATCGCGCAGAACATGATCATATTTTGTCGGCTGCAATATAAAGCTTTTATTTTTTTTACTTTCGTTACTCCAAGTGCAGCTTTTTAAAATATTTTTTATTGTTTCGCCTCCGAGCCCGGCAATTACTATAGTCTTTGTCAAATTTTCACATACATTCAAAAGCCCGTTTGAGTAAAAAACTTTAATTTTTTTATCTAAATTATATCTTTTAATATTTTTTCTGGATTTTTCAAGTGAAAATTTATTTATATCGCAAGCATATGCAAATTTTATAATTTTATTTTTTAAAAGCCATATAGGCAGCTTTGCATGGTCAGTCCCAACGTCTACGATGCTTTCGGAATTTACAAATTCTGCGCAAGCCATAAGTCTTGAACTAAGTTTGAACATAATTCACCAACAAAAAATTCCCGGAAAAACCGGGAAGTTATAAAAATTATTTTTTTATTTACTGTTCTCTCATTTTTGCAAAGCATTCGCTGCAATAAACTGGTCGATCTTCGCGTGGAGAAAATGGAACTTTAGCTTCACCACCGCAAGCCGCACAAACAGCAGTATGAAATTCACGAGGGCCACCATTACGGCTAGCCTTACGTGCTGCGCGACATCCCGGACACCTTTGGGGTTCATTTTCAAAACCCTTTTCTGCATAAAATTCCTGCTCACCAGCAGTAAACACAAACTCTTTGCCACAATCTTTGCATACAAGAGTCTTATCTTGGTACGTAGACATAAAAAAACCTCACTTTACTTTAAAATCCCCAAGGACGGACTTGCACCGACACCTCTGTGAAAAAACAACGCTCTGCTAGATAAGCTACTTGGGCAAAATACTTGCTTCTAAATCTCAAATGTAATAATATCATTCCTAAAACCGAATGTCAATAGTTGAAAAATAAATTTTTTTAAATTTTTTTCGAGGAAAATTTAGTTTAGGAAATATCAGGAGATAAATGTTAATCTTGGCTTTGGATACTTCGGGCGAGTCGCTATCTGTTTCGATTCTCGAAAATAAGAAAATCATAAGTAAAATTTATGTGAAAAATAAAAATTTTCACAGCGAAAAAATATTGTCTTGTACTCAGGATATTATTAAAAATTCTGGTTATGAACTTAAAAATATTGATTTATTTGCAGTATGCAACGGTCCAGGTTCTTTTACGGGCATAAGAGTCGGGATGGCTTTTATAAAAGGCATGACGTTTATGCTTGAAAAGCCATGTATCGGAATTTCGTCGCTTTTGGCACTGGCTTATCAGTTTAAATGTTCAGAACAAGAAATAATTTATTCTTGTTTATATGCCAATCAAGACGAAATTTATTTTAATTCTTATATAAATAAAACCAAAAAAAATAGCTTGAAAATATGTCAAAATCAGTCAGATAATTTTTTAAAAATATCTGAAATAGAAAAAAAAGCAAAAAACGAAGAAAAAAAAATAATTTTTGTTGGAAACATGGCCGAAATATGCTACAATAAAATCGCAGCAACTTGCTCTAATGTTCATAAATTTTATAACACAAACGTGGATTCAGATTACATAGGACAGGCTGCCTATGATGAGGATTCAAGCAATAATTATTTGAACAAAAAGCTTGAAGCTAATTATATAAAAAATTCCAGGGCAGAGAAAATATAAAATAGGGGAGGCGATAACTTGCAGTTTGACTTTGTTTGCATCGGGTCAGACCATGGTGGTTTCGATTTAAAACAAAAAATTAAAGAGTATCTTGAAACTCAGCAGTTTAAATTTAAAGACTTTGGAACATTTAGCAAAGAAAGTGTTGATTATGTCGATTACGCGATTTTAGTTGCTAAAGAAGTGTCAAAAAATAAAAAAAATTGCGGAATTTTATGCTGTAGTTCGGGAGTTGGTATGTCTATCGCTGCTAACAAAATATCAGGAATTCGTGCAGCACTTTGTGTTAGTAAGTTTCATGCAGAATTTTCAAGAAGACATAACAACGCTAATGTTATCTGCTTTGGACAAAAAGTCTCGTCTTTGACAGATGTTTTAAATATGATTGATATTTTTTTAAATACTGGTTTTGAGGGTGGAAGGCATAAAAATCGAGTTAATAAAATTTTAAATTTAGAAAAAACAGGAGAAAATTCATAAATGAACATTTCTAACTTTTATTTATTAAATAATTCGCTATTGAAAAATAAAATTTCTTTGTTAAGAAATAAAAGCTGTTCTTGTGAAAATTTTAGGAGACTTGCCAAAGAAATTTCGGTTTTTTTATGCTACGAAGCTTGCAAAGATGTTAAAATGATACCATATAAACTTGAAACTCCTCTGGAAGAAACTTACGGTGTGCGTTTTCAACCTGTTACTTTTGTGTCTATTTTGAGAGCTGGCCTTGGCATGATTAGCGGCGCTCTAGAATGCATTCCGGATGCAAGCGTCGGTCATATAGGTATGTTCAGAAACGAAGAAACTTTGGAGCCAGTAAGATACTATTGTAAATTACCGAAAAATATGCATGAAAGTATTGTTTTTGTGTTAGACCCAATGCTTGCAACCGGAGGCTCGGCTTGTGATGCAATTTCTGAGGTAAAAAAAGAAGGCGCTAAAAATATAATATTTTTGTGTTTAATAGCTGCTCCTGAAGGCGTAAAAAAATTAAATAAAAATCATCCTGATGTAAAAATTTATGCTGCCAGTCTAGATCGCGAATTAAATTCTAACGGATATATTATGCCTGGGCTTGGCGATGCCGGTGACCGTATATTTAATACAGTTTAATTCAAAAATTATTTTTTATTGCAATGCCGAAGATAAAGATAATATAAAATAAAAAATAACAAAAAATATATTTTTCTTCATCGGCATCGAAATAAAATTAAAAAAGTATTGATTTTTTAAGAAAATAAATTATAATGATATTATCTTATTTTTTAACAGCAATAGTCTAAAAAAAATTAAAAATATAAGGAGTTAAATATGGAAGATAAAGCAAATTCAGCTGAAGTAACAAGCGTAGAAGCAAAAACTCAGAATTTACCAGTTCAAGCACAGGAAAATAAAACAAAAAATCCGAGAATGCTGGCTTATAGTCTTGCGGTTGCAACAATTGTAACGGCGATGAGTGTTGCAGATTGCTTTATTGCCCCTTGTTTTTTTAAAGGTACTTCGTTTATGTGGATTGCGTTTATAAGTTGGACTTTATTTTCAGGTCAGCCAAAAAACGAAAGATTAAGAGCAATAATCGGCTACATAATCGGCTATTTTGCCGCCAACGGAATGGTCTGGCTTGCTAATAGTTTTGAAATTTTGACAAAACTGCAATCACCTGTTCTCCCGATGGGCTTTCTTGCAATCGGATTCGTATTCAACATGCTCATTGCAATGTATGGGAACTACACAAATAAATTTCTAAATTCAATTCCGGCAATGTTTTTGGGGCTTTCATTCACTTTTTCCGGAGTTGGTGTCGGATTTAATCCGGGCAATTTATCATCACTGGCTATTATAGTTATTTATGGTATGATGGGAGTTCTTGCATGTTTCGCTTGCGATTTTTGTGCAAATAAACTCATAAAAAGTAAATAGTTAAGGATTTAATTTGAACAATTTGTACTTAAATATAAAAAAATTCAAAAAGATTTTTGTATTTATTTTCGATCTAATAATTTGGAACTTATCGTTTTATCTTACTTTTGGGATAAACAAAAATAGTTTTTCACTTTTGGGGTTTGAAAATTTATTTTTGAAGTGCTTAATATTATTAAATATTTGTTTTTCTATTATATTTATATGTTTTAAATTATATAATAAAATCTGGCGATACGCTGACGTTGAAGACTTTTTTTATATTTGTTTTGCTGACTTTTGTTCAAATTTTGTGTTTTGTATAACTTCAGTTTTTTTTAATATGAATTTAGGAATAAGAACTTATGTTATTTTTTTGCTTATTTCTGAATTTTCAGTTTGTCTTTCGAGAATAATTTATAGAATAAATATCGTTTTAGATAAAAATTTTAATTATAATTTAAAAAGAAAAAGATTATTAATAGTCGGAGCCGGCGAAGCTTCGGCTATGGTTTTAAAAGAAATTTACAAAAAAAACGACAGTGAATATTTGCCCATTTGCATTGCAGACGACGACAGAGCAAAAATAAACAGGAGTATTTTGGGCACTAAAGTTTATGGCTCGACTTATCAGATTCCTGAGATTTGCGAAAAAGAAAATATCGAAATTATTTTATTTTCTATTATAAATATATCGAATTCTGATAAAAGAAGAATTTTAGATATTTGCGCAAGAACTAATCTTGAAGTCCGAGTTATTCCAAAAATATACGAAACTTTTTTTTCTGAGCCATCGATAGTTCCGTCAATAAGAAACGTCGAAATCGAAGATTTACTCGGCCGCGAGCCTGTGATTTTTGATGCTAAGCAATACGGCGAATATATAATAAACAAAAATATTTTAGTGACCGGCGGCGGTGGCTCGATAGGCTCGGAGCTTTGCCGGCAAATTTATAATTTGAATCCTAACAAATTGATAATTTTAGATATTTGTGAAAACGGCGCGTATGATATCCAACAAGAACTCATAATGAAGCATAAAAATTCAAAAATTAAGCTCGAAGTCGAAATAGCAAGTATTCGAGACAAAAATAAAATAGATTTAATTTTTAAAGAAAAAAATATTGACGTCGTTTTTCATGCAGCGGCTCATAAGCATGTCCCGTTAATGGAAACTAACCCTGAAGAAGCTATTAAAAATAACGTTTTTGGGACTTTAAATCTTGCAGTTTCTGCACAAAAATATAAAGTAAAAAAATTTGTTCTAATTTCAACTGATAAGGCTGTTAATCCTACGAGCGTAATGGGAGCTTCTAAACGTGTTTGTGAACTTATAATTCAATTTATGGCAATGTTCAGCAAATTTACAGAATTCGTAGCAGTAAGATTCGGAAACGTTTTGGGCTCAAACGGCTCTGTGATACCGCTCTTTAAAGAACAAATTAAAAACGGCGGGCCTGTTACGGTTACACATCCTGATATAATAAGATATTTTATGACTATTCCGGAAGCTGTTTCGCTCGTTATGACTGCAGGGGCACTCGCAAAAGGCGGAGAAATTTTTGTTTTAGATATGGGCGAACCTGTTAAAATACGCGATTTGGCTGAAAATTTAATCAGACTTTCAGGATTTATTCCCAATGAAGAAATAAAAATAGAATTTATTGGCATAAGACCGGGTGAAAAATTATTCGAAGAGCTCTTAATTTCAGACGAAAACTGTAAAAAAACTGAAAATAATAAAATTTATATCGAAAAACCAGCTGAATTTAATATAAAATTTTTCCAAAAAAACATGAAACTATTACATAACGCAAGTTACAAAAATAACGGCGGCGAAATAAGAAAAATACTTGCTGACTTTGTCGGATTAATTATTTAGCCTAATAACTACTGCTTCATTACTTGCCCAAACTGAATTTATAAATTCATAATATTTAATATTAAAATTTTTAGTGCCGATTATGTTATTAATAATATAATGACATTGATCATTATTTTCTGGATATAAAATAAAATTAATTTGATTTTTATTAAACACATCGTTATTAATTTCTAATTTGCAAATTTTTTTATTATTTAAAGAAATGCCATTAAGTTTTTCCATTCCTTTGCAACTACATGCACTACGTATATGAGCAGTTTTTATAAATTTTTTGAATAATCCTATATCTAAATTTTCTATTTTTGAGTTTTGAAAAGCAGTATCAATAATTTTTTCATTATGTTTTTTGGTTTTACTCTGTTCTTCACTAAGTACAGGTTCATTATTTTTTTCTTCAGTTCTTTCTTCCAAAATTTTTTTATTTTTATCACTTTTAAATAATCTACGAATATTATATCTTTTATTAAAAATCTCGTTAATATTTAAACCTAATACGGTAAGCACAGTCA
>CAMNDS010000056.1 GCA_946535695.1 uncultured Clostridia bacterium
CGGGATTTTCATTAAATAAGCTTGATATAAAAACGCCCCCATTACGTAGCCACCTGTTCCCAAGCAAATATCAGGCTTGGATTCTTTTAAAATTTTTTTAGATTCAAAAGAAGAAATAAATATATTTTTAATCGATATTATATTTTTTTTTATGCCCGAAAAATCAAATTTTCTTGAAAACCCCGAAACAGTTATGCCTCTAAAATCAAGTCCGGCTTTTTTTGCCATTTCTACTTCCATGCCGGTTTTAGAGCCGACATATAAAATTTTCATATTTTTATCATTTTTTTTTATGTATTCAGCAATATTAAGAGCCGGATTGATATGTCCCGAAGTGCCTCCGCCTACTAAAATTATTCTCATTTTTTCTCCGGTAAGATATTAAATATTATATTTATAATACTTGAAATCTAAGTTTTTTCAATATTTGAGCCGCGCGAAATCGATAAAATTATTCCCATTTGTACTAAAAGCATCAAAAGCGAAGTCCCTCCGTAACTAAAAAACGGCAAACTTATTCCGGTATTCGGAATAGTATTCGTTACGACTGCGATATTTAAAATCATTTGCATGCCGACTTGCATTGTGAGTCCTAGTCCCAAAAGAGTTCCGAATCTATCTTTAGCTCTTATCGAAATCACGATGCCTCGCCATATAAGAGTAGCAAAAAGAATTAAAATTATCACAGCGCCGATAAATCCCAGCTCTTCGCAGACGACGGCAAATATAAAATCATTCTGTGGCTCCGGAATATAAAGATATTTTTGTCTCGAATTGCCAAGTCCGAGACCGAATATTCCGCCGGAGCCTATTGCATAAAGGCCTTGTCTTGTTTGCCAAGTATCGACTCCCGAAGCAGAATCAAACGGATTTAGCCAGCCTGCGATTCGAGTATTTGCATATGTTAATTTATTAGTAAATAATACTAAATAGCCTAGAAATCCCAGCATTGGTGCCAAAACATAAGCAAACCATCTGAGTTTAATTCCGCCGATAAAAAGCATTATTGCTGCAAGTAAAACCACTATTACTGTACATGAAATATGCGGCTCCAGAGCCAAAAGTGCCGCAGACGGCAAAAATATAATCAAAAATGGCAAAATGCCGTATTTAAAAGTTCCCATTTTTTCAAAATTTTTGTCTATTAGCGTCGCAAAAGATAAAATTATTGCAAATTTTGTTATCTCAGACGGCTGAAATCCTATAGGACCCAATTGAATCCAACGTCTTACGCCGTTTATGGGAGGCATTGCCAAAACGAGTAATAATAATACAAAAGAAGTTATTAAAATTGGCAAATGTAGTATTTTCAAACTTTGGTAATTAAGTTTTGAAACAAACATCATTAAGACTAATCCTATGGTTGCAAAAATCGCCTGATTTCGTATGAAAAAAAAACTGTCACCTTTATGAAGATAAAACGCATTTGGGTAGCTTGCCGAAAACATCATAACAAGTCCTATTGTTACTAATAACAATACAAGAATCAAGAAAGGCATATCAAGGCCGGAACGTATTCCGAGTATCTTTATATTTTTCAGACTAATTTTTTTTCTTTTTTTAGTTTTTAGATGCTTGATTTCTTCTTTTTTTTTTATTTTTTTTTTACTTAACAAATTATTTCCCCTAAATTTGATTTATATCAATTAATAAAATTCCAATAGAAATAAAAAATAAAGTCGCCAAGGCAAAAATTATACATATTTTTTTTTCTGAAAATCCGATCATCTCAAAATGATGATGAATCGGACTCATTTTAAATAATCTTTTACCTTTGGAAATTTTAAAATATATGACTTGTAATATAACTGAAAACATCTCAAGTATATAAGTCATTGAAAAAAGAATTAAAAGCGAAATATTTCCAAATATGTACCCAAGTGCACAAATTAATCCTCCTAAAAATAATGAGCCGGTATCGCCCATAAATATTTTTGCTGGATGAAAATTCCAAAATAAAAATCCCAAACAGCCACCGAACATTGCCGAAGATATAAATCCCATACCTTGCATATTAAATATTTTCGAAAGCAATATAAACCCAAAAGCTGTTGCCATGCTTACACTGCCACACAGTCCATCCACGCCGTCATTTAAATTCACGGCATTTACTATTCCTACAATTATTATTGCAGAAAATACCCAGTAAAATAAATCTAAATTTAAAACTCCAAAAAATGGAATATTTATAAAAGTTTTTGCCGTGCCACAATAATAAGTTTCCGCCATATAAATCGTACCCAAAAATAAACTTGCTGTGACAAATTGTAAAACTAATTTTTGCTTAGCACTGAGCCCTAAATTTTTGCCTCGTTTTACTTTTATAAAATCGTCTACAAATCCTATAATGCCAAATCCTAATGCCATAATTAGTCCTGCCAAAAGTTTTATCATCATCAAGTCAGTTTCTAAAATATTATCGCCCAAACTTATCGAGTTAACAAAATACCATGGCACAAATATTGCAAGCGAAAATAAAATTCCAAATATAAATACTAACCCCCCCATGGTAGGGGTCCCCTGTTTTTTTTTATGCCAAAATGGTCCTATTTTAAGTATAGTTTGCCCAAATTTCAGTTTTTTTAAAAATGGTACTAGGATTTTACCCAAAATTATTGTTAATAAATATAAAATAAAAGAAATAAATGCCATATAAACGTCTAAAATCATATTTTTACCTTGTTAATTTTTTAATCTATTAGATTATCATTATGAATAACTACATTTATGGTAGTGCCTTTGGGGACATATTCCGAACCGGACGGCGATTGCGTTTTTATTATGTCATTTTCGTCCGAAGAACCTGAAACCGAAATATTAAGTCCGGCAGATTCCGCTATTTTAGCAGCTTCTGATTTTTTCATGCCTATAAAATTAGGCACTTTTACTTTGTTATTCTCAGAACCTTCAGTATTATTTTCCGTATAAATAATTATAGTTCCGCCTCGTGCAATCAAATTTCCTGGAGAAGGCACCTGAGAAAGTACTTCACTACCAGCTCCTATTACAAAAGGTTTTAAATCAAGATCAATAATGTTTGTTTTAGCTTCTGAAATTTTTTTACCAACAAGATTAGGTATTTCTATACCATATTTTTTGCTTTCCTCTTCGTTATACTGCGGCTGAATTCCCACGCATGGTAAAGCTTCGGAAAAAAACAAACCACAATTTGGTGCAACTACAATACTACCATAATATTGACCACCTTGAGGGTTATTTACACCCATTAGTACCAATAATTGTGGGTTATCCACCGGTGCGAATCCGCAATATGAAGACATATACTCTTTTTGGCCGGGTATCAACGGTTTTTCTTTTTTTTCCGAAGTCCCTGTTTTACCGCAAATTCTAAATCCTGGAACATAGGCGTTCTTTGCACCTCCGCATATCGTATTTTGAGCCATCATATCTGCAACTCTTTTGGCGGTTTCGCTTGAAATTATTTGCCTTTTTATTTTTTTTGAAAAAGATTTTTTGCCATCTTTATCCTGTATTTCTTTTACGATATACGGAGTTACAAGTTCGCCGCCGTTTGCAATTGCACATGCTGCCGTCGCCATTTGAATGGGAGTTATACCAAAGTTTTGACCTATTGATGCAACAGCTAAGTTTATAGGTTTCATATTACCTTCTTCACTGAAAAAAACATCTTTTGTTTCGCCTGGCAAATCTATTCCTGTTTTTTCATGGAAGCCGAACATTTTATAGAAATCAAAAAAATTCTTAGAACCTATTTTTTGTCCCAAAGATATAAAAGCAGGGTTACAAGATTTACATAAAGCTTCTACAAAATTTAAAGGTCCATGCCCGATTCTTTTATGGCATCTTATAACTCTGTCGCTGATTTTTATGCCACCAGAACAGTTAAAATTTGAATTTTCGTCTACAAGACCAAGTTCCAGCCCCATTGCAGCCACAATAATTTTAAAAACTGAACCGGGATAATAAAGACTGTTGACAACTGTATTTCTCCATTGTTTTGATAAAAGTTCAGATTTTTTTTTCTGTTTTTCTTCGTCAGGAGTCTCTTCTAAAACTTTTTTATCTTGATTGCAAAGTTCAAACGGGTTATTTGGATCAAAATTATTTTCGACTGCCAAAGCTAAAATTTCTCCTGTTTTAGGAGACATTGCTATAATAAAACCGCCATCTCGGGCATCATTTTTTTCTACAGCTTGTTTTAAACATCTTTCAGCTATACGCTGAATGTTACTGTCAATGGTCAAAATAAGATTTTGACCATCTTTTGGTGGGATCATATGCTCGTAATCGTATGGCATATCGGTTCCTATTGCGTTTTTAGCGCTTACTAATTTGCCGTCTTCACCTTTTAAAATTTTATCATAATAACTTTCGAGTCCAGCAAGGCCTTGACCATCGTCCCCTGTAAATCCCAAAACTGTCGATGCGAGTGTACCACAGGGATTATATCTTTTATAATTTTCAATCAAGCGTATGCCGCTGGTTATATTTTTTTGAGATTTGAACTCTATGATTTTATCTTTTAAATAACTGTTGATTTTTTTCTTTATTATTTTATATGAAGACCTTTTTTTAGATGCTTCTATAATTTCTTCTTTCGGAATATCTAAAATTTCACTTAATCCCTGCGATATAACTTCACGTGCTTCATCGTTTTTTATGTAATTCGGTTCCAAAACAACATCCCAAGCGGTGGCGCTTTGTGCAAGTGGAACCATGTTTCTATCGTAAATTGCTCCTCTTCTGGCCGTAAGCTTTGTGCTTGCAAGTTGTTGGGAATTTGCCATTTTGAAAAGGTTATGTGAATTTATTATTTGTAAGTTTATAAGTCTTATTATCAAAATACTAAAAAATAGGAAAATCATCATAAGCGTTATCAAAAGTATACGTTTGCGCATCCTTATTGTACTTCCCTTGATCATAGCAGTCTTCCTTTCATTATATTTTATTTCATATAAACAATAATAATGGATATTTTTTTAACAATCAAGTTATGACAAATAAAAGGCATTGCCAAAATAGATTTCTTTCGAAACTTAAAAATTAAATCAGAAGTGCTCTCTCCGGCGTCGCCGGAGAGAATATATGCTACCAGTTTCGGAAAAAATCTAATAAATAGAAGTGTTAAATTAATAGAATATTATTCTTATGTGTAAATTATTAATATAAAAGAGTTAAACCAATTTTTTCGGTAGTACCGGAGAAAATATCTATCTTTTTTAGCAATGCTTGATGTTTGGTATTGACAAAAAATATAAAAATGGACTTTTTCGAAACTGGTGATCGGTATTAAAAAAATCGAACAAATGTTTCTACGGCAATGCTGGAAAAAAATTTTGTTATTTTTTTGCGTTTTTGCTTGACATTTGAAAATTAATTTGATATCATCTGCGCATCATAGTTTTTGGAGGGGTTTTAATGCCAAATATTAAATCAGCAAAAAAAAGAGTAAGGGTAATTGCGCGAAAAACTTTGAGGAATAAAATGCTTAAGTCAATTTTGAAAACTAGTTTGCGTAAAGCTTTTAAAGAAGGTAGTGATATTGAAGCTAAATTATGTGCGATAAGTGCACTGGATAAAGCAGTGACAAAAGGTATTTTGCATAAAAATAATGCTGCGAGACATAAATCTAAGATTGCAAAACTATTGAAAGCAAGTTGATTTTTTGGTTAAGTATAAAACTGTTTAGCTAAAAGTTTTTCTCCGGCGTCGCCGGAGAAAGATGTTTGTTGACATTCAAAACCCCCGGCTGTGCCGGGGGTCAAAACTTTAGTGTTGTTACAACAAAATAACTCCTTTTGATGTACAATACATAAGCGGCTTGCAACTACTCAAGGACATCAAAAGGAGGACAATCAAATGAGTGATACAAATAATTTAGCTCATACAAAATGGAATTGCAAGCATCACATAGTATTTGCGCCAAAATACCGACGGAAATTAATATCATGCAAGGATCACATACATATGTGTTTGAAAATACCGCCAAAATTTAGTATTTC
>CAMNDS010000057.1 GCA_946535695.1 uncultured Clostridia bacterium
AAAAAATTCTTTTTTTATTTCAAACGAAAAAATTGATTTGCAGCTTGAAAATTTTGACCAAAATATTGTTTGGATAAAATATCCGATTAAAAATTTAAATAACGAACAAATTTTAAAAATTTGGCAAAGCAAACTAAAAAACAAAAATTTAGAAATCGAAAAATTGATTAATTTAAGCGAAATTGCCGGAACATTCAGGCTTACTCCCGGGCAGATAAATTCGGCTTCCAATTTAATTTTTTCCGAAAAAATTTTAAACGGTAAAATTACTAAAAAAATTATATTTAATTCGATTCAAAAAACAGTTCAGGCAAATTTTGGAGAAAATGCGCATCTTATCAAAACCGAAAATAATTGGGATGATTTAATAATTCCGGAACAAGACAAACAAATGATAATTGATATATGCAAGCAGCAAAAAATTAAAAATATTGTTTTTGAAAAATGGAAGCTAGAAAAACGAATAAATTACGGACGCGGGTTAAGCTTATTATTTTCAGGTCCTCCGGGAACTGGTAAAACTATGGTAGCAGGAATAATATCAAACGAAATGGGGCTTGAACTTTATAGAGCTGATTTATCAAGAATAGTTTCAAAATATATCGGAGAGACCGAAAAAAATTTATCAAATCTTTTTAACGAAGCCGAGAAAAGCAATTCGATATTATTGTTTGATGAAACCGATGCTTTGTTTTCTCAAAGAACAAGTGTAAAAGACGCAAAAGACAGGGGAGCTAATCTAGAAATTTCTTATCTTTTGCAAAGAATAGAAAATCACAGCGGCATTTGCATAATGACCACAAATTACATTGAGAATATCGATAAAGCATTTTTCAGGAGAATAAATTATGTATTTCATTTTCCAAAACCAAACAAAAAAGACCGAAAAAAAATTTGGAAAAATATTTTCGGTGCACACGTGCCTCTCGATAAAAACATTGATTTTGATTTTATATCTAATTTTGAACTTTCGGGGGGCAGCATTAAAAATATAGTAATTTCTTCATGTTTAAAAGCTGCACAAGCTAAATCAAAAGTAACTATGAGCCATATTTTGAAATCTGTGGAATACGAACTAAAAAAACAAGGATACACACCTTTAAAAAGTGATTTTGCTGAATATTCCTACCTTTTGTAGTCGATTTTCATAAATTTAACAGAAAAAATATTGATTTTTTTATACAAAGTATTTATGATAGGTGGTGTTGCTATAGTATGAAAAAATTAGAGCACAAAAGGGAGCTGATAAATAGACATAATTTAAAAGATTCTGCCGATGATTTTATTCAAGATAGTCAAGATAAATTAAATCTTGAGAGCAGTGAAAAGGTTTATGATCAGAGTGAATATTTAAAAAAGCAATTTATTAGTCGCAAAAAAAATTTAGCTTCGTTTCTGCCTGAAAAAAAGAATGATTCGAAAGATAATTTTACAAAACTCGGGGCATTTAAGACTAATATCGGAGAAGTTTCGGTCGGATATGAAAAATTCAAAACAAATTCAAGATTACGTTTTACTTTGTTATCAAATAGCGAAGATGATTATGACGATAAAAATTCAAAATTAAATTTTAAAAATAAGCATAACTATTTTAGAAAAAATTACGACGAAGACAAAAAATATAAAGAAAACGCTACTACTTTGGAATTTGACCCGAAAGAAAAAAAACTAAAAAAAGCCCACGAAGTTTTCTCTGACAATATCGAAACCGAAGACGATGAATTGCTTTATGACGATGAAAATGAAAATTCTCAGATAGAAGACATTAAAAAAAATCCAAAATTATCAAATTCAGTTTCGGCTCAACGAGCTATTTCGGATTTAAACGATATTAAAAACGAAAAGAAAGACGATAATCATGAATTTCAGCGAAGTCTCGAAGAATTTTCCAAATTATTCAGGAATAATAAACTTAAAGAATTTGAAGACTCTGACGAATTAAAAACTGCACAGCAAAGATTAACATCGAAGAATATGTATTATATTTTGCGCAAACGTATGGAAGAGATGAAAAAAGCAAGATTAAGACTTTACTTGGCAATTAATTCTATACTTTTAAAAAAAATAAAAGCCAAAAAAACAAAAAAGAAGGGAGTTGAATAGGTTCTTACACTTTTTTTGTGTGAAGAGTCGAATAATATGCCAGAATATTTATCTCCAGGAATATATGTTGAAGAATTTGATAGCGGCGCAACCCCTATGCAAGGCGTGAGCACATCTGTTGCGGGATTTATAGGTCTTGCCGAAAAAGGTCCCGTTATCGGTGCACCGGTTTTAGTAACAAGCGTTGCAGATTTTAACCGAAAATTTGGTGGATATTTGCAAACAAACGAATTTGGTGAATACAGATTTTTATCCCATGCTGTAAACCATTTTTTTGTTAACGGCGGTAGCAAACTTTTCATTTCAAGAGTAGTACCACCTGATGCAAAATCGGCAAGCATTGCGTCGTCAGATGGTAAATCGATGAAAATAGAAGCCAAAAATCCAGGTATTTGGGGCAACTCAATTTCAGTTTATTTTGAACCAACAAATGAAAATCGAAATCAAATAATGAAAGACTTTGAAAACGGGAAGTATAAACTTAAAAATTCATTTGGTTTTGATGCCGGCGATATAATTTGCATCGAAGGTTTAAAGGATGTTCAGTATGCAAGAATAACAAATGTACAGCAAAATACCATAACTTTAAATGCTCCTTTAAAAGGCAAAGTTGTTGATACCGACCTTCTGCCGAAAGTGGTAATTAAAACATGTGAATTTAATATGATTATTGAATGTGACGGCGAAGTGGAAAAATATGAAAATCTTTCATTTAATTTAAATTCGCCAAAATATATAGAAAAAGCACTTTCAAAATCTGAGTTTGTAAATTTATCAGTTACCACCCCAAAAGATATCATGGCTCCGTTTGAATATTTGAAAAAATTATTTAATATGCCGAAAAATGAAAATATTAAAGTTTCTTTGGCAAAAGGCAGCAATGGAACAGTCGCCAAATTATCCGATGGTGATTTTATAGGAAAGGATGAAGGCCCTGGCGCCAGAACCGGAATACAAAGCTTTTTGGATAACACAAACGTAAATATCTTGGCAATCCCGGGTATTACCAGCGCAAATGTCCAACTGTCGCTTGTTGCGCAATGTGAAAATTTGGGCAGTAGATTTGCAATTTTGGACGTCCCACTAAAAGCGAGAACAACCGCAGATGTTTTAAAACACCGCGATATTGTCGACAGTGACTACTGTGCGATGTATCATCCGTGGCTAAAAGTTTATGACCCACTTGATAAAAGAGACACTTATATTCCGCCTTCAGGCTCGATTGCAGGAATTTACGCCAGAAGTGACAATTCAAAAGGTGTTCACAAAGCTCCGGCAAACGAAATAGTTAACAATTGTACGGGATTATCCGTCAATTACAACACAGCCGAGCAAGACTTTTTAAACCCCAAAGGCTTAAACGCAATAAGAAGCTTCCCCGGTGCTGGAATCAGGGTTTGGGGAGCAAGAACGGCATCTTCAAAGCCACTTTGGAAGTATATAAACATCAGAAGACTGTTTATTTATATCGAAGAATCGATAAAAGCAAATACAAATTGGGTTGTATTTGAACCAAACGATTCAAGACTTTGGGGTAGAGTAAAAGGCACAATAGAAACATTTTTAGGGGGACTATGGAGCTCTGGAGCGTTGGTAGGTGGCAGTCCAGATGAAGCATTTTTCGTAGATATAGGTCCCAATACTATGACAAGGGATGATATCGACAACGGGAGGCTCATTTGTGTAATTGGAGTTGCACCGGTCAAACCCGCTGAATTTGTAATTTTTAGAATAACACAAAAAACAGCAGAATAATCAAAATTAAAAAAATAAAGAGGTGATTAAATTATGGCAGAAGAAGAACGCACGACGCTAGGAGGCGCAGCAGATATATTATCGGCTGATGCCGCCGGTGCAGCCCAAGGCCTAAAATATCCTATACGTGGACACAGGTTTACTGTTGAAATTGGAAAATTAGGAGTACTATCATGCAAGTCAGTTGAAGGATTTTCGGCAGAAATCGGAACTACAGAATACCGAGAAGGTGCATTTTCTACTCTTGGCATGCGAAAACTTCCAACAATGCTCACATATCCAGATGTCACTATTGCTAAAGGAATGTACAGTCAATTAAGTTTATACAATTTTTTTATGGATTATTTAAACGGAAAAGATACTAGCGTTCAAGAAATGAATATAATAGCTTATGACAATGCTAGTGTAGAAATTGCAAAATGGCACGCAATAAATGTTTGGCCGACAAGATATGAATCAGGAGGACTCAGCGCAGATAGTGCAGAAATACTGGTTGAAACTATGACTTTTGCCACAGAGGGCGTTTGGCGCACACTATAATGTAAAAGGAGTTATATTTATTTATGTCAAGTAACGATACACAGGTAACATTTGAACT
This sequence comes from uncultured Clostridia bacterium, assembly GCA_946535695.1. Taxonomy (GTDB): domain Bacteria; phylum Bacillota; class Clostridia; order Oscillospirales; family Acutalibacteraceae; genus Improbicoccus. Next base: position 4,457 of record CAMNDS010000057.1, read on the forward strand.
GCCCAAGGGATTTATAGATGAAAGCGGTCAGGTGCATAAAGTAGGCGTTATGCGTCTGGCCAACGCCGCTGATGAAATTATGCCAATGAATGACCCAAGAGTAAAATTAAATCCAGCATATCTTAGTATATTAATACTCGAAAGAGTTATTACAAAACTTGGGAGCCTGCCAAAAGTAACTACAAAGGTGATTGAAAATTTATTTACAGCTGATATGGCTTATCTTCAGGATTTATATCAAAAAATTAATGCTATTGAACCGCAAGAGATGGATATTGTTTGCCCTAAATGCGGTGAAAAATTCAGAGTACCTGTGCCTTTTTTCGATCAGGCCTGAAAAGTTATAATATAAAAAGTTTAAAAGAAGAAATAGCTTTTCTGGCCTATTATTTTCATTGGTCTTATAAAGAAATTACCGAACTTTCTCACAAAGAACGTATATCTTATTGCGAAGAAGTTTCGAAAATAAATAAAAAATTAAACGGAGATGAAAACAAAAAAAACATTTTTGATGTTTTTTAATTGGGGGGTTAATTTTGATAAGTCCGGTTACAAATAAAGTACCTTTTAACGAAATTATTTCTTCATTTGATGATTATTATGATAAAAATGAAGATATAAACAAAAAAAAAGAATTCCCACACAGACCCGGTAATTTAATATATAATCCTAATTTTATTTTATTTTTAAATGATTTTGTTTATAGTTTTCAAGAAATTTCGGGGATAGATATAGATTTTCCAAATGATCATGGTATGACAGAAGGTGGAAATTCCCGCCACCTTTTTGCTCGTAAAACTCTTATGGAAGAAGATACCACTAACCTTATTTTAAAACGAGCAATGCCTATCAGACGCTCACAAACTAAAGCTCAAAACATTTCGGCATTATTATCATTAGTTACTCCTTCCGGAATTGGTTTTGTACGAAAAATGTCATTGCTTGCCGCTGCAAAGCTGGACCCTGTTTATACCCTAGAACACGGTCCAGCAGAAGGAATTATACAAATTTTTGATCGGACTTTTAAAAATGATGTTGCAAATTTTAGGTTTTTTTCATACGGTGCTCACAAATGGACCTTGGGAGAGCTTGACGCTACTTCCGGAAATATCGTATATGAAACTATTGAACTGATATGCACAAATTTTACTAGGGTTTTGCCATCTTCCATTCAAGCTAGAGACCAAAATATTTGGATAAATTTAATTAATGATAAAAAATATCAAGAATTTAAAGAATTTGAGGACTTAGAAACAGCTAGGAATAAAAGATTAGAAGAACAGAAAAAATTAGAAGAAGATGAAAAAAAAAGTAAAGAAGAATGGAAAAAGAAACAAAAAGAATTAAAAACAGAACAGGAAGAAAGAAAAAAAGAACAAGAACAAAGAGAAGATGAATTTAAAAAAAAATTAAATGAAAAAAAAGCAGAAAAAAACAAAAATGAAGAAAAAAAAA
>CAMNDS010000058.1 GCA_946535695.1 uncultured Clostridia bacterium
AATATTTTGTAATTAAATTGTTTACCTGTATATGATAATTATTTTTTAATTTTTTACTTATTATAAAATAAAAAAATATATATTATGTTACCGCACATTCAAAATTCTTTAGCCGGACGAGACCGTCTAGATCCTTTATATAAGAACATATTTGAAGTGTATTTTACACTTCCGCAAGCATTAAGAGAAGAGTTCGGACAAGATGAAGCACTTCTCACAGAGCATGTTACATCCATCGAAGGTTTAGAGGCGTTAGATCGTGAACCGGGAGTAGCAGAACAAAAATTTATGGGTACTGATAGATCGTATTTAAAATCTAAATTAGATTCTACATCCGCGGATATTACTGTACATTTTACTCTCAACTTAAGAAATGGTGTAGATAACTATATTTATAAGTTATTTAAGGCATGGGGTAAATTAAATTATGATATTATTACCGGCGAAAAGTCATTAAAGAAAGATTATACAGCCGATTGGTTAAGGATATCTATCGGTAATAGAGCTGGAGATATTTATCGAGAGATTATCTTCAAAGATGTTATCATGAATGAAGGTTCCGACGGAATGAGTAATTCATATAGCTACGACGAAGATACTATTTTTGATCTAACAGTTAAGTTCCGCTCAGATTGGTGGGATGAGACGAACCTTTAATTTTTAGTTTTTACATAATTTTTTAGAAGAGATCCCTAAAGATCTCTTCTTTTTTGCTATATAAATATGTAAAAAGAATAATATTTATTTTAAAATTAGTTCATATGACGAACAGTTACATGAAAAAATTCTAATCTGCTGGATGATTCAAAATCGGTTAAAGGACAATTAGTACATGTATTTATCAATCGCATATTTAGTTCTATTCAATCGGGAACAATTTTATTTTAACTTCACCTCAAAAAGTTAAAATAGATGGAGAAATAGCCGAATATAAAGGTCCTTGTAGTAAATATTGGTATATTACTGATAGAAAATCTGGATTTACAACGAAATATCAAACACACCCGGATGATAGATGGTTTCCTGTTTTACCGGATGAATGTCCTATACCTACGATTATAGCCAAAGATGTTCGTGGGATTTTTACTTTATATAATTGATTATTTTCTTTCAGTGATAAAATTACATAAAAAGAGGAGATCCGATCTCCTCTAATTATTTTATGTTAAAATAGATCCTTTTAAGCCATTGCAGGTCGTCCATTAACGGTAGTAGAAGCAAATATATTTTTATATTTCGCAGCTATCTTTTTAATAGCCGGTCTATAGTTTGGAAGATCCTCACAACTCTTATATCCGTATTTTTGTAATATAGGTTTCATCGTATCGTTAAGCATACGTTGTTTTTCTGCATCCGAATTATCGTAAACAAATCTGGCATTATATATGTCTTCTTTTGCGTAATCCGGAAGTACATCTGCATATACGTTTTTAAAGATATTAAATACATAAGCTGCTAATTGATCGTTGTTACTATCCACTGCCCAAGTAGCTAAATTATCAAATTCTTTTTCTGTAGGAAGATTCTTACCACCATGTGCACATATAATCATTTGAGCTAACGGAAGAGCTATTTTTCTCAAATCTTTAGCATCGATTTTTAGTCCTTTTCCACCATTTTTCCATACTGATTCAACGGCGTCGTCGAAATTACCAATTCGTTTAATAATAGTTAAGAATCCATAAAACGCATCAACAGCTGCAGCGGGAACATATTTATTAAGAACCCTCTTAAGTATATTTTCCGGGATATCTAACAAACCAAATCCCTCAAGTTCACCGGTATGATAACGATTAGCTAATTCCTCCATCGCATTAGTCCAAGCTCTAGGTGTACACATTAGTTTTGTATCTACAACATCACCAGAAGCTGTCTCATTAGGATCCATATAATAGAACTTACCTCCAGAGAACTCTTCTGTTTCCGGCATCGATAACCATTGTAATAATAACGGCGATATATAATTTTGTTTTTCCGCCCAATTCATCCATGTTTTAGCCGTCGGTTCATAATATATATGCGCGAATCGATTAGATAATGCATTACCGATAGTTGTTTGACCGGCTAATTCATCTTCATCACGGTTAGAAGCGCATATAATCCTCCAACCCGAACCTAAATTGAATCCATTAAATATTTTTTCATTAATGAGGGGAAGAATAACATTTAATACTTGCGGAGTAGCACGAGATAACTCATCGACAAATAATAAACCCTTACCGCACGCTTCATCAGCTTGACGGTCTAATTCGGCGTCTCCCGTCGGTTTCCATACGGGCAACCAAGTCTTAGGAACATCATCGGCTCTTTGTCCGTTCTCGGTAGTTACATACATAGGAAGTGTAAAGTTATCTGGAGTTTCGTTAGAAAGAGTCTTACATATAAGTTTAAAATCTCTAAAGTCTTCATACTCCTTAAGAATCTCTCGTAATATAGCTGTTTTACCTATGCCTGGAGCTCCCCATATCATCAAAGGTGCACCTTTAGGATTAGAAATTGCATATCTAATTTCATCTTTCAGTTCCTTATCGTCGCAAATCTTATTATATTTAGCTTGCGGATCTTCAGACCCGATTTTTACTTCGTTAATAGGTATTTCTTTTTCTTGCGATTCTTTGATTAATTGATTCCAATATTGAATACTATTACCAGATCCGTACATCTTATAAGCATCTTTAGTATTCGTTTTTAATCCAGTTAATTTCTCACCTTCTTTATCCATTTTAATAAACGTACTGCTCTTATCAATGGCACCTTCTTTATACGCCAATCCACATGTTTCTCCTCCGACTGTAGGCAGTAACTTACCATCACTTGCTATTGGGATAAGATAATATTTAAATTTAGCATATACGTTTTTTATACCTTGAATAATTTTATCGGCAACTTTACCAATTCCTTCTTTAGCTTGATTGTAAAGATTTAGTAATTTTTCTTTTAAACCTTCTTCAATTAAACTTTCATTGACTCTATCCATCATAGAATGTTCGTCAATATATAAATCACTAATATTTTTCATGAAAAAAATTATTTTTCTTTAATAATAATTTATATATAAATATATTTATATTATATGACTACTATAGGCTTAGATTTATCAATTAATTCAACAGGTATATGTATAAATATAGATAACCAAATATTTGATTATTATATTATAACGCCGAAATTAACAAAAAAACAACAATTATTTTCCCATAAACATGTGAAACTCATCACGTATGATAAAGTTATACCAGAAGGAGAGTATTCGGATAAAGAGTTTACTAAAACATTTAATATCAATAAAATAGTTATCGAAATAGAAAATGTTATTTTAAAGTACTCTCCGGATTTTGTTAATATCGAAGGAGTTAGTTTTGGAAGCACAGGTTCTGCAGCATTAATCGATTTGTCAGGATTAAACTATATGGTTCGTAGAATGTTAATTGAACATGATATTAAATTTCAAATTATCTCTCCTACACAGAATAAGAAATTTGCAACAGGAAATGGATCCGCAGAAAAAGATATCATGATAGATGCATGGAAGAAACTTGATAAAAATATATCTAATATAAAAGATATCAAAATCGATGATTTAGCGGATAGCTATTTTTTATCTCGATTTATCATTTAATTTTTTCACTTATTATTTAAATAATAACTAAAATAATGAAAACTACGGAAACAGCAAGCAATATAATCACTAATGCATTTAATAAATGGGCGGATAAAAAATGGTTTCAAGCCTTAGTGGTGATAGTAGTAATATATCTTCTAGCAGCGCCTATTTTAGGCCCTATATTAAGTGGAATGATTCAACAAGATTCGATGCCCACAACGATAACTCAAACACTAGATGAACGAGATAAAAACGCTAGAGAGCAACATAAGTTAAACTTTGAAAGTTCGAGACAAGCATATGCGCTCGCGAAACATAAGATGCAAGATTATATCATTCCTACACAGTCCGAGTATATATTTTTAATTGAATATCATAATGGTTCCGAAAATGTAATAACGGGGATACAATTTTGTCGATTTGATATGACTATTGAAGTATCAGCTGATAAAAATGCGTATATACCAGTAGAAAAATTTAGAGATGATATTGTTGCAAGGTACGATTTATTGCTTTCTGAAGAATTAGCGAAAAATAAAATATTATACTATACTAGTAAAGAATTTGAAGTTGTCGATAAATACTTAGCATATCAATTAACATATGTTAATGCCAAATCATACGCAATGGTTAACTTAAAAGATAAAACAGGAAAAATATTCGGATCGTTATTATGCATATCTACTGATAATGAAAATATAGATTTATTAATGGTTCGAGAATTAGGAATTGAATTAGAAGATATTTTTAATACAAATATATATGTTGAAAAATGAATACAATAAGTAATATACAGAAATTTTTACAAACGATTGATATCAAAGAACGTTTTAAAAATAGTATTTATAATATTATTGAATCTTACAGTATTCAAGGTAATATATTTACTATGGATTGTAACGGAAATGTTTTAGAAATGATATCTGGTTATTTCGTAGAAGAAAAAGAATACGATAATTTAAACGAGTGTGTAAAAGATATGAATATAAATAAACAAGCAATCCGCATAATAGAAGATAAATTTATATTAGGTACTCTGGAGCAACAACTCAGTTTATGCGATGAAAATAAAAAAGTTATCGATATTCAATATTTGCAATATATAAGAGAATAATGAAAATTTTTAATATACCATATATTCAACCATTAGCCCCCACCGCAAGTTTAAATTTATTTTCAACTTCTAATAAGAAAAGTTTAGAGTTTAATATTAAGAATATACTTAAGGAAGCATATAAGTCAACATTTATATACGGAGAGTCCGGCGAAGATGGAGAACAGATGGCTGAAAATTTCGCTTTAACGGCAGCTGGACCTTTAGCAGATACTATTGACGAGTATATACAAAAATATATAAAATCCCAAATGATACAAATTATTCCGAAGACATTAATCGCAGGACCTGTACCAGTAACCGGTTCTATTTCGACCGCTTCGGGGGATGTAATTATAATATAAAATTATGTTTATAAATGAAAAATTAAGAGAAGTTAAACGCTGGGAAGACTATGATACTATTAAATGTCCGAACGGCCAGGTGATAGATATGCAAAAGCTTCTCGACGATATGGAGCGTGTAAAAGTAGCTTTAGTACATTTAGAACCATTCTTAGGATCAATGGTTAATAGAATTCGTTATATTTATACATTTAAAGTTAAAACTCAAGCGACAGACGGATATAATATATTTGTTAATCCTCAATTCACTTATAATCTTGATTTTGAACAAAAAGTATTTGTTCTTGGTCATGAAATTATGCATTGTATAATGGATCATTTAAGACGAGGCAAACAAGCAGGGCATAATCCGCAAAAATCTAATATAGCCGCTGATTATGAAGTTAATAGTTCTTTAGTTGATTTGGGTTTTACTACAGAAAATATAGTTAAAAAATCTAAAGCTTTATTTGATCATAAATATGACGGAATGGCATACGAACAGATATATGCTCGTAATCCTTCTAATCCTACACAAGGCTATCAATCAAATTCTAGTCAGTCCAAACAAGCCGAACAAAATCAAGGACAACGGGGAAGTGATAGCGGGAATCAAAATCAAAAACGTTCAAAGGAATACGTCGATGGATGGAATCAAGCTATGAAAGATTATAAAGCAGGTAAAATAAAAATATAAATATGACTGAATACAATCGAGGATACGAAGACGCCATTAAAGCGTTAAGAGAAAAAATGAATAATCCTAGCAGCCAATCTGGTTCAGGAAGTTCAGGAGAAAATGATAATACCGACTCTCAAGGTAATCCTCAATCGAAGGTAGAGTTAAATCCAGAAGATCAAAAAAAATCT
>CAMNDS010000059.1 GCA_946535695.1 uncultured Clostridia bacterium
TTTTTACTTTACACATTAAATTCGAGGAAAGTTCAAAAACCATAAATGCAAAGAATGTGGAAAAACATTTCTTAATACAAAACGTATAAATGCAACAATGTAAAAAATTCAACATCACTCTTTACGGCGGCGCCAGAAGGAAATAGCTATCTTTTTTTAGCAATGCTCGAATACTTTTTGCTGTTTACAATTAAAAAAAAAAATGTAAAATTGAATAAATAAAATATTTAAAAGGAGTTTTTATGAATTATTATTCAATTGATAAAAATATACAGGATATAGATATCAATATAATAAGACTTTCATGCTCTATTCAGTTAAAAGTATTGCTTGTAGCCGTTAAAGAAAATTTTAAAAAAAAGTTTGATCCCGAACAAATTTCGGCAGAACTAAAAAAAGAAGTGGCCGAAGTCGAGGAAGCAATAGATTTTTGGGTTAATCTTAAAATTATAAAAGTTATTAACAAACTACAAAAAAATGTTTCAAAATTAGATAAAAAAAAAATCAGTGAAAAAAATAATAAAAAAATTAATAAAGATTACATTTCTAAAAGAATAAAATCAGATGAAGAAATAAGCTATCTTTTAAGCGAAATTGAAACTGCTATTGGCAGACCTCTTTCTGGAACTGATGTTTCAGTAATTTTAAACCTAAAGGACGTCGAAGGTATGCCGTGCAATGTTATTTTAATGTTAATAAGATATTGTGCTAAAATAGGAAAAGTTGCTACGCGATATATTGAAAAAGTCGGCATAGATTGGGCCAGAAATGGCATTGATACCATTGAGTTTGCCGAGAAAAAAATACAACTGCTGAATAATTCAAAAAAAATTTGGAAAAAATTTGAAAAAATTGCAGGAATTGCTGATAGAGCGCCAACCAGGAAAGAAGAAGAAACAATTTTTCGATGGTTTAATTTATGGCAATTCAGTGAAGATATGATTACTGAGGCGTACGAAAGATGCGTAAACAAAAAAGGTTCCTACATACTAAGTTACATGGATGGAATAATCAAAAAATGGCATAAACAAAATATAAAAAATATTTCTGATTTAAATAATTTCAAAAAACACCAAAATCCAAAAAAAGATATTGATAAACCATCTTATGACCTTAAGAAATATGAGTCATTTAATATTTTTGAATAATTATGTGTTACTAACACCACAGAAAATAAAAAAAAATCGCGAAAATTACAAAAATTACTTGATTTTTATTTCTACATGTTGTACAATAATATTAATTGCACACATGGTTTAGAACAAATTAAAAAATCTATGGAGAAATATGGAAAATAAAGAAGTTGCGAAAATTGTTTGATTTTTAATTTTACATATGATATAATGGTACAATAAAACGCGTTATAGATAATGTTGGCTGTGTAATTATTTAGTTTATTAACAAATAAGGAGATGGTTTTCATGAATAAAATGAAAAAATATTCAAAAAAATTGGCGGCTTTACTTTCGGCGTTTCAGTTTTTTGGTTCGGGTGCGCAGAAAATTAAGGGAATAAATCTTTGGGAATTATTTAAAAAATCAAATACTAATGGTACGATTAGTAGAAAACAATTAGATGATTGCTGTAAAGAAATAATGGAGCCTAATAAAAATAATAAAATTTTTGATTATAAATACGTTGAAGAATTACGGCCTTATTTTACGTCAACAATGGAATTTATTTTTAAAATGGGAGCTACATACAAAGATCCTGGTATGGTTTTTGGTGATTCAGAAATTAAGTCGGTAGATTCTTATTTTAAGGAGTGGGGTAAAGTTTGGGGTTTCAATGAAAAAGAATTTGATAGTCTTAGTTACGAAAAAAAAGGGGAATTCATTAAATATCTGGCAATTTTTATAGCGACCGATAAGTGTTTAGGTAGACAAAGTACTTTAAGACAAGCTAATCAAATGGCCAGCGTTATCGGTAAAGGTGCAATAAAAACATTGGGGGTTTTCAGCATTGAAGTTGCAGCGGCAATTTTGGGTGTTAAATACATCACTCAGCTGATTGACAAGTATATGGATCACAGAGCCTGTAAGTATGAGCAAGCAAAATTTGACGATACGATGAAAAAACAAATGGGAGAGTCTTCGGTTGACTTTACTAAATCTTGGGAAGAGGTCGAAAAAGAACTTAACGAACTGCGAAATGAATATCTACACAATAAAGATATCATAGATGAAATAATTGAGCTTATACATGGTTATTATATCGGTGTTCAGTTGTCAATTCAAAGTCCTGACGATGTTCAAGATAATGAAAACAAAGGTCTTTTGATATCAATATATGGTGACCCGGGCTCCGGTAAGACCTCGTTCTGTAAAAAGCTTGCCAAAATACTGGGAGCTAGAAATCCTGTTTCGATAGGTATTAACTCGTTTGATGTTTCAAACAAGCAAGTAAGTGCTGTTCAGCAAGTGATCGGTAAATGGTGGGTTGGTTCACCTAATCGCGGGCATTACGAATATGGTCCTCTGGTTGCTGTTGCTCTGCACAACAAGTATCCGATTTGGATACAAGATGAAGCTGATAAGTCCCCGATTGAACTTTTAAATGTTTTGTGGGATATTTCCGATAGTGCATCTTTTGAGGTTGCTGGAGAAAAGAAAGAATGTAAAGGAACAATTGTTCTTATGCCTTTAAACACATCGATTCTTGATAATCCAAATATATCACAAAACAAAATGCTCAAAGATAGTATCGGAAGAAGAATACACGAGTTTCACTTCCGCAAACCTGATAGAGAAAGTTATAAAATAGCTTTGGTTCGTATGCTTAAGAAATTAACATCCGAGATAAATAAAAAATATGAGACAAAATTTAAGTATGACGATAAATCACTTGAATTTTTGGTTGAAAAGTGTGTAAAAGATAATATAGCTATGGGTTCGATTGTAAACTGCAAGTTGTTAGTTTTGAGTGTTGTTGACTCAGTGTTTAAGAAAAGCGACGGCAAAAAACCATCATTTTTGGAGCTTTCTTGCGATGAAGCCACTTCAAGCTTATTTTGTAAAAAGATTTTTAATGAAAAGAAAGAAAAAACTGATAAAAAAGAAAAACCTGCAAAAATTGAAAAGCTTGAAAAAAAAGAAAAATTCGAAAAAAGCGTAAGCCAGGAAAAAGCAAGACAGTAAAGGGTTCTGACATTGCTAAAAAAAAGATAGATATTTTCTCCGGTGCCGCCGGAGGAAATGATTTTTACTTTTATATTGCTATATTTATGTGTGAAGACATGTTTTCTACAATCTATTATTTCTATTCACTTTTAGCAATACCAAGGGCTCTTAGTGTATAAAAAAATAAATGAAAAATCTCTTCAATTTTGCTGGAGAAATTTAAGATTTTTAATTTTCCAGTTGCATGCACTTTAGTAGATGCAATTTAACGAAGTATTTTAAAATAAAAACAAAAATTCCTCTCTGAAGACAACAGAGAAAATATTGACTTGAAATACATTTGATAGCTACCTATAGATTAATTAAGATTTATGAACATATTATAGAATAAATTGCATATTATGTATTATGGCAAGAGCCATAAATCAAAATAAAGGAATGATAAGAATGTGTTGTTATAGAAATAGGTGTGGATGCAATTGCCGAAGAACGATAACAGGTACTTTTACTCAAAATGTGCCGGTTACTATGGCATATAGTATTACTCCATTAAGTATTGGAAATGAAAATATTAATTTTTTTTAATTTTATAAAAAACTAACAGACCTTTTTTTAAGCGGTCTGTTGGTTATTTAAATTATTCAACATTGTTTAAAAGGAGAATAAAGGACTTATATCATTTCCTCCGGCGGCACCAGAGAAAATATCTATCTTTTTTAGCAATTGCCTTATTTCAATTATTTTGACTTATAGAAACTTTTGTAACTCTTCGATTTGATACTTCAGTCACAACAAACTTATAAGAATTTAAAATTACAAAATCATCTTTTGCGGGAATTTTACCAAGTCTATCGCTCATAAATCCGGCAATTGTGTCGTAGTCACCTTCTGGGATTTTTGATTTTAAAGTTTCGGCAATTTCGTCTATAGGAGTCGAACCATCAACCACAAAGCTACCTTCACTTATCTTATGAATTTCCTCTTTTTCATTGTCATATTCATCTTGAATATTACCCAAAATCGATTCGACCAAATCTTCGATTGTAACCAGTCCTTCGGTCCCACCGTATTCGTCCACAACAATTGCTATATGGCGTTTACTCGAGGTAAATTCAGCAAAAAGTTCATCACAACGCTTCGTAGACGGCACAAATATCGGCTGTCTTACTAGATCCATAATTTTAAAACCGCAAGGAATTTCATCATTAATAAATTTTAACGCATCTTTTATATAAAGAATGCCTGCGATATGATCAATATCGCTCACATATACTGGCAGGCGTGAACGACCTTCTTTCATGGCTAAATCGATGGCCTGATTTAAAGTCATTTCGGAATTTATCGCGGTTATATCAACTCTGTGGGTCATGACTTCACTTACAGGCGTGTTATCAAAGTCGAAAACCTTGCTTATGATAGACTTAGCTTTATCTTCAATCAGCCCTTTTTCTTGACCTGCATCAACCATCATTAAAATTTCTTCTTCAGTAACCACTTCTTCATTTTTATTGGGATCAACACCAAAGCAACGTACGACCAAATCAGATGAAATTGATAAAAATTTTATAAATGGTTTAAAAATCTTTGAAAAAACAAGTAAAATACCGGCGATTTTAAACGAAACTTTCTCCGGATTTTGCATTGCAATTTTTTTTGGTACAAGCTCGCCAAAGACAAGTGAAAAATAAGATAACACTATTGTTATCATAATAGTCGCAATACTTGAAAGCAAATTTTCGGGTATCGGTAAAAATTTAAGCATTCCAGCTAAAGGTTCTGAAAAACTTTGCGAAGCAGAAGCCGAAGTTAAAAATCCTGAAAGTGTTATTCCAACCTGTATTGTTGCCAAGAAATCATTTGAATTACTCAAAAGCTTTAAAACCTTCAAGGCTTCAATATTACCTTGCGATGACAATTTTTTTATTTTTTTATCGTTAACCGTGACAATAGCTATCTCGGAAAGTGCAAAAAATGCGTTTATAAATATAAGAACAGCTAAAATTAATAAGTGGACTACCAAAACATCATCACTTTTTATCACAAACCTTTCGCTTTACAGTCTAAAATAAAAGCATACAATTGTCAATAGAATACTCGGAGGTGGCATTGCTAAAAAAAATTAGATATTTCCTCCGGCGATGCCGGAGAAATTTTTTGCTTTTCATTTTAATTAAAAAATTTTAAACAAGTTCTTACTACCAGATAGAATATTTATATTTTTTACAATATTTTTAATGTCATCATGCTATTAAAAACAGAATTTAAAATAATTTTAGAACTCATATTTGAAGAATTTATTTTAATATCATTTTCTTTTAATAATTTTAAAATTTTTTCGATATCAAAATTTCTGGCAAGAATTTCGGCATAATTTAATTTAAACTCTTTGCCTTTGTAATTAAAAAGTTTTAGAAATTCATTTTTTGAAATTCCCGCCTTTTTCGATTCTTTAATTTTAAAAGCATCTGTAAAATCCGAAATAATTACGGATAAAATTTTATTTGCTTCTTCGTTTTGCGCTAAAAGCGCTTCGGTAATTTTAATCGCCAAACTTATGTTTTTATTTCTGATAGCTTTAGAAATATCATAAATATTATATTTTTCCTGAAATTCAGGTGAGAAACTCTGAATTAATTCCTGCGTGATTTCTTTTTCTTGAGAACTTATTGCAATATTTTCAATTGATGCTTTTATTGAACTCAAATCATTAAAGCATTTTTGGCATAAAAACCTAGCATTTTCATTATTTAAAATTTTACCCAATTTTTT
>CAMNDS010000060.1 GCA_946535695.1 uncultured Clostridia bacterium
TTTTTTTCACCTCAATTTTATTACTATTCATCGCCGAAGTTTCACTACCTAAAATCGATGCGCACGCTGCAAGCGCTGCAAATTTATTTTTGAAATTTTTGTGCACAACAGCTCCTCCTTAAAATGTAAAATTTAAGCCTAGCTTCGAATAACGAGCGTAAAAGCTCAATTATTTTACATTCTATCACAAATTTTTATTTTTGTCAAAAATACATCTAAAAATTCAAAAAATCATTTTTTAAACACTATCAGAGAAAATTATTAAGATGGTATCAAGTCTTATGTTTTTCCAGTGCATTTTCTAAAACCGTATCCAAATTACCAGCAACAATGAAATCAATACCATCTTTTACGACTTTATCAACTTTACTTAAATCACTTTTATTGCCCTCAGGAATTATAACAGTTTTCACTCCTGCCCTATACGCTGCCATTGTTTTTTCTTTTAAACCACCGATGGGCAACACTCTGCCTTTTAAAGTAATTTCACCTGTCATAGCAACGTCTTGCCGCGCCGGAATATTACTTAAAGCTGATACTAAAGCTGTAGTCATTGTAACCCCCGCCGAGGGCCCGTCTTTCGGAACAGCGCCTTCAGGAGCATGAATATGAATATCAGTATTTTTATAAAAATCCTTATCTATACCGAGTTTTTGTGAATTACTTCTAATATAGCTCACAGCAAGTTGAGCAGATTCCTGCATTACTTTGCCCAAAGATCCTGTTATTTGGACCTTGCCTTTGCCTTTCATAAGCGAAACTTCAATAGGTAATGTCTCGCCACCGACTGCAGTCCAAGCAAGCCCTCTTACGATTCCTACTTCGCCTTCTTTAGAAATATCTTCCCGCTTATATTTTTTTGGTCCAAGCATTTCTTCTAAATTTTCTAGATTAATAATAACTTTCTTTTGCTTGCCTGTTACTATTAATTTGGCCGACTTTCTCATCAAAGAAGCTAACTTACGCTCAAGTTCCCTGACTCCGGCTTCACGAGTATAATTTTCGATTAAAATATCAATACATTCATCATCAATTTTAAAGCTTCTGGAATTTAACCCGTTTTTTTTCATTTGTTTGGAAATCAAATGCTCTTTTGCGATATGAAACTTTTCATCGTGAGTGTAACTATACAAACTTATTATTTCTAATCTATCCAAAAGCGGACTCGGAATACTCGAAATATCATTCGCAGTAGCGACAAAAAAAACTTCACTTAAATCAAAATCCAAATCTACAAAGTGGTCATTAAATTCTTTATTTTGTTCCGAATCTAAAACTTCCAAAAGTGCCGCCGCTGGATCGCCGTGGTAATCTTTTGACAACTTATCTATCTCATCTAACAAAAAAAACGGATTTCTAACCTTAATTTTTTTAATAGAACTCATTATTTTTCCAGGCATAGCGCCCACATAAGTCTTTCTATGGCCTCGAATCTCTGACTCGTCATTAACACCACCTAAAGAAATCCTCAAAAATTTTTTACCCATAGCTCTCGCCAAGGACTTGGCAATAGAAGTTTTGCCAACCCCCGGAGGTCCAACTAAACATAATATCTGAGAACTTGAATGCTTAGAAAGCTGTCTTGCGGATAAAAACTCAATAATTCTCTCTTTAACCAATTCTAAACCATAGTGGCTTTTATTTAAAATTTCTTCTGCCTTTAATATATCATTGTTATCTTTTGAATTTTTATTCCACGGAAGCCCAAGACAAAAATCAATATAATTTCTGGTAATACTAGATTCACCAGAAGAAAACGGCATACGTGCAAAGCGATTTATTTCTTCTGCAATCTTATCAAAATTTTGTTTACTTAGCTTTAACGCCTTTAATTTTTTCATATATTTTTTGGCATCAGCCCTCGGGTCATCTTCTTCGCCAAGCTCTTCTGAGATTACTCTCATCTGCTCACGCAAAAAATATTCTTTTTGGCGTCTGTCAATACTGTTCCTGAGCTGAATCGCCAATTTATTCTCAATTTTTAATATATCAAGTTCTTTTGCTAGATGTGAAACAACAAGGTCCAAGCGTTTTTTATCGCTCAATTCTTCTAAAATTTTTTGTTTATCTTCAAAATCCAATGGTATATTGGAAGCTATAAAATCAGCAATTTGGCCAAGCTCTTTCATAGTATGCACGGCAATAACCAAATCAGGCGAGACTCTCGGCGCAATACTTAAATATTCCATAAATAATTCTTTAGATTTTCTTTCAAGAGCTGTAGACGTTAAATCTTTAAGCTCGATTAATTCGTTTAAATACTTAACTTGTGCTGCAATATAAGGATTCGTTTTCTTTACTTTGATAATGATCCCACGCTGGCTCCCCTCAACTAAAGCGCGTATAATACCGCCCGGCTGACGTAAAATTTGTTTAACTTTAGATATTACTCCAACTTTATAAATATTATCAGATTCAGGCTCATCTATTTTAACATCGTTTTGTGAAACAACAAAAATATTTTGATCTTTTTTTAATGCACTTTCAAGAGCCAAAACAGACCTTTTTCGTCCAACATCAAAATGGAGCACCATACTCGGAAACATCACCATACCACGCAAAGCAATAACTGGCATCAAAAAACTTGATTTTTCTAAATCTTCACTAACATCATAATTAACATCCACATTATTACTACCAAAGTTTTGATCTATTTGTTCACTCATACAAATCCCCTCCTTCTAAAGAAACCATCTTCTCCAAAAATATTCAACTTATTTTTCAAATCTAAACCCTCGTTTATATTATATCAGAAAGCAAAGTGTAAATAGCAAAATATCCCTTAAATAAACTGAATTTTTGAAAATTTTTCTATACATAAGGCTACGAGAAAGCAATTCTAAAATAAAAAGGTATTCCAAAATATGAACAAACATCTCCTATGGCACCGATGGAGAGAAATTTTTAAGCCCACTTTTGCGTGTTACTAATACAAAACGCAAAGTGGATTAATAAAATCGCCTAACTGTTAAATTATTATCAATCAAATCATTCATAGTGTACATACCCGGAGGCGTATTAGCCATAAATCTGACAGCATCTAATGCTCCATACGCAAACAATTCCCTCGAATGTGCGCTATGCTTAAATACTAAAGTTTCATATTCATTTGCAAAAATAATTTCATGCTCTCCTTTAATTCCACCACAGCGGACTGTATGTATCCCAATTTCATTTTTATCACGTTTACATTTCCGATTTGTCCTATCATAAACATAACTCGTGTTTTCCTCCGAAACTTCACGCGCAAGCATAATAGCCGTTCCACTTGGAGCATCAACTTTTTTATTATGATGTTTTTCAATTATTTCAACATCATACCCCTCACCCAATAATTTTTTGGCAATTGGAATTAATTTAGCAATAACACTTATACCTCGTGAAGTATTACTTGATAAAAATATTGGAACAATTTCTGAGGCTTTTTCTATCTTTACCATCTGGAACTCATTATAACCGGTTGTACATATAACCGCAGAAATATTTCTCTCAGTTATAAATTTTAAAATTGAATCTAAACATGACGGACTAGAAAAATCTAAAACCATATCACAATCAACTGATAAATCTTCAAAATTATTAAAAATAGGAAATTTCTTACCCTGCTCCAATCCCTTTGTTATACCGGCAACAATTTCAATATCAAGATAATATTTGGAAATTTTGGTAACTTCCAAGCCCATCTTCCCCAAGCATCCACAAAGCACTACCTTAATTCTTCTCATAAAATCCCCCAAACTTTTTAAGGATTATTCTATCAAATAAATGGCAAATTGCAAGAGCAGTAAGATCCCTCTGAAATAAAAAATGAATTTAAAAAAGTCCTCTCCGGCATTAAAGACAGAAAAGCCGATATTTTACAACCCCCTATGAACTTTGGCATTGCAAAATATGAAAAAATATTCTCTCCGGCGTTGACGGAGAAAAATATCTTAACTCAATTTTTAAGTTTAAAAATAAGCCTAATATTATGAAGAATTTTTATAATCCAATAACTTTTTTCCCCATAACATCCGCCAAAACTTTAGGCAATACAATTGAACCATCTGCCTGCTGAAAATTTTCGATCAATGAAAAAATCACTCTATCAGTTGCCATAGTAGAAGATATCGTGTGTGGGAAAAATTTTTTGCCATTTAATTGCGTGCGAATATTTAATCTTCGAGTTTGGTAATCCCACAAATTTGTGTTTGAATGTGTTTCACGATAAGCATTAAATGAAGGGAACCAACTTTCAACATCGTATTTTTTATAACCTGGTGCCCCCATGTCACCTACACAAACTCTTACTACATGGTAAGGAATTTCTAAAACTGAAAGCAACTTTTCTATATTATTTAAGCATCTCTCGTGATATTCTTCCGAATCTTTTGGATCACAAAAAATGATTTGTTCCATCTTATGAAACTGATGAACCCTGAACGCTCCCTTGGAATTTTTCCCATAAGAACCGGCTTCAGTTCTAAAGCATGGCGTGTAAGCGGAATATTTAAGCGGGAGATCATTGTAATCAATAATTTCATTGTCATGAAACGCTAACAAAGTCTGCTCAGAGGTGCCAATTGCATATAGATTCTGATTTTCAACTTTATAATTTCCTTCTGGTTCAAACGGAAAATACCCCGTACCCATAAAAGTTCTGTGAGAGGCTAAAACCGGCGGAATCATGAATGTAAAACCATCTTCTTTTAAAATTTTTCTTGCAATCTCATATACAGCATGTGAAAGTTCCGCGCCATCCCCCACCAAATAATAGAATCCGCTACCCGAAACTTTGGCACCACGTTCAAGATCTAAAATCTTTAAATTTTTGCCCAGTTCATCATGTGCTTTAGGGTTAAAATTAAAAATAGGGATTTGCCCGCAGCGTTTAATTTCTAAGTTATCTTCATCACTTTCGCCTTCGGGGGTGCCTTCTGCTAGAATATTTGGGAACAAAAGCCACATTTTGTTGCGTTTTTCTTCAAGTTCATAAGTTAGCTGTCTTAAATTCACTATTTCTTTTTTTATCTCTTTCGCACGCTCAATCGAAGATTTTTTTTGTTCGAATCTTAAATTGTCCATAAGAGCCTTTTGGGCATTAAGTTCGCTGTTAATTTTTAAAAATTCGTCAACATCAACTTTGCAGCCGCGTTTTTTAAAAAGAACTTTTGCTTTTTCCGGATTTTGTTTTATGAAATTTATATCAATCATTGCTCCTCCTTAACAAGACGATTTTTGAGAAATAAAGCTTAAGTCGGATTGTACCGTAAAAAAATAATTTTGTCAAACACACATGCAAAATGAGTATTGCCAAAATTAGAATTGATAAATTAGTATAACGTTATCCTCGTGTGGAGTAGTAATAAAATGGTCAAACTAATTTCTACGGCGTCGCCGAAGAAATTTACTCGCTTTTTAAGTCGGTCGCTTGTTTTTTATTTAATATTTCAATTGTCCTGCTAAATGTATTTTTATTACCTTTGAATCTATATTTCTTATCTTATTTTATTTTAATAATAGTAGTAGAAACTGTTGAATTTGTTGAAAAGTTCACAAAAAGTAGTAATATCAAGGGCTTTATGCATGTTGAAAACTGTTGAAAACTTGTTGAATGTTTGTGGAAATAGTTGAAAACTTCAAGCAGTTAATTTGGTTTTAATGTTTAAATGTGTTCAATTGTTGAAATTTTGATAAATAAAAAGTTTGGTAAATATACTTTACTATAAAGTCGGTAACCTTTCTAAAATCTAAAATAGATATAAATTTAGCTATACTTTATTGGCGGCATTGCCAAAATGAATAGAAGCGATAAAATTAATAGGACATTATTTTCATGTATAAATATA
>CAMNDS010000061.1 GCA_946535695.1 uncultured Clostridia bacterium
TCTTGCCAGCCGAAAAGTAATATTGATAACATAAAAATGGTACCTAAAAGGCGCTTTAGAATTATGGAAAAATATTACGAAAAAATCGGGACCCGCGGCATAGATATGATGAAAGGTACGTGTTCGATTCAGGTTTCAATAGATTATTTTTCAGAAGATGATTTTAGAAAAAAACTACAAGTTGCATACTTTTTAACTCCATTTTTTAAGCTTTTAACCAACAATTCAAATTGTTATCAAGGCAAACTTTTCAGTACTTTCTTAAAAAGAACTGAAATATATAATAACACTGACCCAAAAAGATGTGGTATCCCAGAAAACATTTTTGCCGAAAATTATGGATTTGAAAATTATGCCGAATATTTATATGATATGCCACTAATTTATTATAAAAAAGATAATGAATTTTATGAAACTGATAAAACTTTTGGCGAAGCTTTTAAAAATCAAAAGGTAACCGACGATGAAATTTGGCACATAGCTTCAATTGTTTTTCCAGATATAAGAGCAAAAAAATATCTTGAGATACGAGGCGCAGACTTAATGCCGTTTGAATATATTTTGGGCTACTGTGCACTTATAAAAGGAATCTTTTATTATGAAGATAATTTAAATACTCTTGGAAATATGGTAAAAGACTACAAAATAAATAACAAAAAAGTTAAAGATGTTCAAAATGATATAATAAAATGCGGTTGGAATGCCAAAATTTATGATATTCCTGCCAAAATTTTTGCACAAAATATTTTTGAATTGTTAAAAAAATCACTAACAAAACCAGATTTTAATTATTTAGCCACTATGATATCGATAATTGATAATAAAGGCTTATTAGAATCTGCCTAAAATCTCGAATAGACATAAATTGAGCTATAGTTTATGGCATTGCTAAAAAAGATAGATATTCTCTCCGGCGATGCTTGAGAGAGTACTTATGAATTAGTTTTTAAAAGGGGTTTGGACTATCGCGATCATACTATCAATTTTTTTATAAAAAAATCAAATTTTTGAAAAAAGTACTTGTATTTTAAAAATTGATTGTTATAATAAAAAGTGAAAGGTGGTGATAAAAATGAAAAAAATTTCTTTTATATTTTACAAAATTTTGGCTTTTACTTGTGCATTTACTTTTAATCCGGCAATGTCAAATATAAAAGTTTCGGGAATGGAACAAGCTCCTAAAGGAGAAGCAAATTGGGAAGGTGTAGAGGCATTCTTTAGTAATACAAAATCTTCTGACATCCATAGTGCAATATTAGCTAACGACACAGCATACTTAAGAAGTAAAGGCTACATCAAAATAGATCCCTAACATTAAAGTATGAATGTCGTAAAGAAAATTCGAAAAACGAATATATTGTAGGAAAATCTTTTGATTTGTATAGATTTTTTTCAGAAATATCCAATAAAACTTGTACTAAATGTAAGTTTTCGCTTGGAGATAATGAAGATTGTCTTGAGTGTATAAAAAAACAATATGATGCTATCAAGCACAGGGAACAAATTTACATTTTGGCGAATGCAACAGGTTTAAGTTTAAATACTATTTTGTGCTATTTAACGACTGTCGATAAAAAAGATCTGCCAAATCAACTCGAAGAGTTAATGGAAGATTTTAATAAAGGAAGATTAGACGCAGAATACATAAAAAATGCAGCAAAGTTCTTTTTTGATGTAGACTAAATCTGATTAAGCCTTTCAAGTGAAGCTTGATATGATAGTAGGACCGCTCTGGGTTTCGAACCCTCGTGCGGCCCTACTATTCCCATTTTTTCCATTTCATCGACTAATCTGCCGGCTCTTGCATAGCCGACTCTTAATTTTCTTTGTAAAAGCGAAGTCGAAGCTTGACCTAGTTCTACAACGCACTTTATTGCGTCTTCTAGCATCGGGTCTTTATCAGAATCGCTATTATTATTTGCAATTTGAAGTGCATCTAAGCCTTGCTCAGCGCCGCGTTCGATGCCTGAAATTATCGACTCGTCGTATTCGTTTTCGAGTCCGTCTTTTACGTAATTTACGACCCGTTCGATTTCTTGTTCATCAACGTAGCAGCCCTGAACCCTCATGGGTTTTATGGCGCCCAGCGGAGAAAATAGCATGTCTCCCCTACCGAGTAATTTTTCAGCTCCACCCATGTCTAAAATCGTTCTTGAATCTATCTGCGAAGACACTGCCAAGGCTATTCTGCTTGGCACATTTGCTTTTATCACTCCTGTGATAACGTCGACTGATGGCCGTTGTGTTGCGATTACTAAATGCATTCCGGCAGCACGTGCCATTTGTGTGAGTCTGCATACGTAATCTTCGATTTCGTTGGGTGCTGCCATCATTAAGTCTGAAAGCTCGTCGATTATTATTACTATTCGGGCCATTTTATTTCTGGGCTCGCCGTTTTTATCGACGGCTTCTTTGTTTTTTTCTACAAAAGAATTATAAGACGATATGTCGCGTACGCCGACTTCGGCAAAAATTTTGTATCTGCCGAGCATTTCGTTGACTGCCCAATTTAGAGCTCCCGCAGATTTTCTCGGGTCAGTAACGACTGGTACTAGTAAATGCGGAATGCCGTTGTATACGCCGAGTTCTACGACTTTTGGGTCAATCATTAAAAGCTTCACGTCGTCAGGAGAAGATTTATATAATAAACTTACGATAAATGAGTTAACACAAACTGATTTTCCGGCTCCAGTAGAGCCTGCTATCAAAAGATGCGGCATTTTCCCCAAGTCTGTAACGACGCATTTTCCTGAAATATCTTTGCCTAGCGCGACTGTTAATTTACTTTTTGAATTTATAAATTCGCCTGATTCGATTATTTCGCGAACAGTTACCATGCTGACGACTTTGTTGGCAATTTCGACTCCTACGGCAGATTTTCCGGGAATCGGCGCTTCGATTCTTACTCCCAAAGCCGCTAAATTTAGAGCAATATCATCGGCAAGAGTCGTAATTTTGCTGACTTTTACGCCCGAAGCCGGCTGAATTTCGTATCTTGTTATCGCCGGGCCGCGGCATATGTCTACGATTCTTGCTTTGACGTTAAAACTCATCAAAGTATCTATAAGCAACTTGCCGTTGGTATTTAGCTCGTTTGTTATATCACTCTGATGAACTTTTTTTGGCTCGTTTAATAAATCTATTAACGGAAATTTATAATCCGAAGGCTCCAACGGACTAAAAGAATTCGGCACACTTACTTTTTCTTCGGTCTTATTTTTTTCTTTTTCAATAAAAGCTGCTGTGACTTTTTCTACGTCTGACTTTTCGTCTTTAAATTCTAATTTATTTTCTGATTTATTTTCTTGTTTATTTTCTTGCTTACTTGAAACATCAAGATTGTTTTCGTCAGATTCAATACTTTCTTTGAGCTCCCCCAAGCTTTTAGAATTAACGACTTCTTTTACTTCGCCATTATTATCAAAAAATTCTTCTTTTTTATTTTTTTTCACGCTTAAATTTATATTTTTAAATTTATTTTTAAAAATATCTAGAAATTCTTGGATTTTTTCAAACATAAATGCAAAATCAATTTTAAAAAGTATTGCTAGTATTAAAAATAAAATTAAAAATAAAATAGCAGTTGCTGCTGAAATTCCAAATAATTTTATTAAAATAAAATCTAAAAATCCTGATAAAACTCCGGCATTTTTCATGCCTTCTTCATAAAAATATAAAATAAATTCTTCGTCAGGAAAATAAAAAATTCCAAAACTTGCAGAAAAAAATATCGAAGCTAAACACGATAAAGTACTTTTAAATTTATTAACAGTGCCATTTTTTGATTTTAAAAAAATAATCGTAATAATAAAAAACGGCAGAAATATAGCGTTGATTCCAAATATGCCTAAATAAAAATTTCTAACAAAAGTCCAAACATTTTCGCCTTTAATTAATATTAAACATATACAAAAAAATGCAATAATAATACTAATCGCCGTATGCAAATTTTGATTATTAATTTTACTATCTTTATTTTTATTAGAATTCTTTTTTTTACTCATCTTTACCTGAATTACATAAATTATTTAAATATTATAATAACTAATCCCAAAACAAAAGTATATATAGAAAATACCCAAAGTTTGTTGCTCGAAACCAGCCATTTGAATAATTTTATTGATAAAAATCCAGTTATAGCTGCAATTAGCATCCCGATTAACGTAGGTATAAATTCGATTTTAATTCCCGATTCGAGTGCTTCTTTAAATTCTAGTACAGACGCCGCAATTATTGCAGGAATTCCCAATATAAAAGAAAAATCAATTGCCGATTTTTTGTCAATATTTTGCATTAAGCCGATCGACAAAGTAGATCCCGAGCGTGAAAGTCCCGGAAATACCGCTGCGAGCATTTGCCCAAAGCCTATCAGAAACGAATTTTTTGCGTTAATTTCAAAAATATTTTTTTTTCTTTTATTTGAATATTTAGAATACAAGAAGCCGATTAAAATTAAAATACTTGTAAAAATCAAAAAAATTCCAATTGGTAAAAGACTTCCGGAATCTGCCAAACTTGAAGCCAAAGACTTTAAATTTTTTATTTTAGGTATCGGCACGAATAAAAAAAATAACGGGAATAAAGCTATAATTAAATTTATTACTAATTTTTGATACTTATTTTTTTCAGATTTTTTAAATAATTCGAAAAATCCAATAATTAATTTTAAAATTATTTTTCGATATACAAACAAGACCGAAAATAACGTGCCCAAATGCAAGCAGATATTAAATAATAAATTATTTTCGTTATTAGTTCCTAAAAAATATTGCGATATAGCCAAATGTCCGCTGCTGGAAACCGGCAAAAATTCAGTAACTCCTTGAATTATGCCTTGAATTATAGCATCAAAAATTTTCATGTTTGTACCCTAAAATTTTTATTTTCTAAATTTTCAAAATTTCAAATATTTTTTCGGAAATTTTATGTAAAGAATCGATACTAGCTCCGTCTGTCGAGCAATTTATAATATTCCAGTTAAATTTTTTTGCAGAATATTCTGCAGCTTTTGAACATAAACTCAAAAATTTTAAATCAGACTCGTGTAAATCTTTCGGCTTATTTCTTGATTTTATTAATTTTTGCGAAATTTCAATCGGCAATTTTAAATACATAACGCAGTCCGGCTTTGGAATTTCTAATTTATTATATTCATAATCACAAAGCCAATCTAAAAAATTATCCCAGTATTTAAAATCAAGCCTTGCAAGCTGATAAATCATGTTTGAAGTTGCGTATCTATCACATATTATAGTATAATTTTCGTCGAAATAAAACTTTTTCCAGGACGAAATATAATTTATGAACCTATCGACCGCAAAAAACGAAGCCGCCGCAAAAGAGTTAATTTCAAAAAGATTCTTAGAAATTTGTGAATTTAAATACATTCTGACAGGCCCCGATGAAAGACTTTGGTAATTTGGCATCGAAATTAATTTGACTTTTTTTTTAAGGCTAAAAAATTTATCAAAAAGAATTTTACTTTGAGTTTGCTTTCCGCAGCCGTCAAGGCCTTCTATTACTATTATTTTTCCGTGTTTCATAAAAATTCCTCTGGATTAAAACTTAAACTATTATATAGGAAAAGCGCTGAATATACAACCTGAAACATTTTTGATATTTTTAAATTCTTTCCGTTGGCGCCGTAAAGGACTCTTTTAATTTAATTTTCAGTTCCAAAATAAGTCTATTGTCGATATTTTTGTAAAAAATTTTTTATTATACATATTGCATATTTTTTTTTGTTATGATATCATATTTTTTATAACATTTATCAAGGAGGTGAGTCAGTCCGGCAAATCCTAATTTGGG
>CAMNDS010000062.1 GCA_946535695.1 uncultured Clostridia bacterium
AAATGATTTTCTAAAAATGGCTTCATTGCTTCAAAAACTTCGGGCAATATCGCAGTTGTCGCAGCATTATCAACATAAATTATTTCATTCAAATTAGCTCCAATAAATTATTTAGCTTTATTATAAATCCAAGTCCACTGGCACTCAACTGAGTTACAACAAACACTATAATTATTATTAGTTCCAGCAATAATAAGATTCAAAGAAATAGGGATTTTATTCTTGTGATCATAAACTATAACGATGCACATATCACCGTCAAGCGTACTGAAGTAATTCAATTTCATTGCAGCATATCCCTGATTGTCATAAACTGTATTTTCAACTTTGAAAAATTTTCTAAAAGTTTTCCAAGCATCTCTAATCCGATAAAGGTGAAAATCAGACTGTTTATCAAGTTCACCAAACGATTTATTTTTAAATTTCAAAAACGGTATTATCCCCTTTGGTCCTAATTCTATACTATATTTTTTAGCATAAATCATGGTATGCATTCGATGGCAACATAAATTATCAGCGTCACTTAATAAATTCCATTCTTTAAATTCTAGAAATTTATCTACCAAACACCTTAATTTTTCAGTTTCATTCTCTTTTCGCTCTTCTAGTTTTTTTCTGTTTTTTTCAAACTCTTTATCTATACCACCAACGATGTGTTTTAAAATAGCATAAGTAGCTATACCAGTAACAAATAGACCATTCATAATAATCGATAACTTAAAAGCTGGATTATTATCCAGTTTATCTAAAAAACTCTGAGGACTCTTATTATTATTAACACCAACAGAATGAGAACCGTCAGTATTTTTAGTAACAACATCAGATGCCGAAGCTTTGTTTTGACATGATAATAACAGCGATACAAAAACTGTTATTTTATTTCTTAGCTTTTTGTTCATAATATTTCCCCTCCTAAAAAAAATATTAATTATTTGCAATATCTTTGTGTACAAAATACCAATGGGAATTAATATTATCATTAAC
Organism: uncultured Clostridia bacterium; assembly: GCA_946535695.1. GTDB lineage: Bacteria > Bacillota > Clostridia > Oscillospirales > Acutalibacteraceae > Improbicoccus. The sequence continues at coordinate 985 of CAMNDS010000062.1, forward strand.
GTTTTTGTTAAAAAAATCCAATTCTAAAATAAGCGGTTTTTTAGATTTTACACCATATTCTACACGAATTCTTATACGATCTGTCACATTAAACTGTAAAATTTCACACCAAGCACTCATACTTTTGACAATATAAAAATCACCAATATTTTTATTATTATTATAACTCTCAATCATTTTTTGGATATGATATCCTGCTTTGTTATTAATATCATCAATAGTGTCATCATTAATCTCAATACTTTTATTAAATAGATAATTCCTATAGCCAACAATATTACCGTCAACATAACCAGGGACTGGTTTAAAATTTTTTACATCATCACGATTAATACATTTGCAAAAACATTCAGACTTTTTGTCAAGAATCCATTCCTGATTGATAAAATCACTCATTAATTTTTCTGCATCTTGCTTTTCTTTGCCTTCCAAAAATTTTATACCACCGTCTGGATTTTTATTTTCTTGATCATTATTCTTATTTTTCCAATATTTAACAAGTTCAACAACACTCCAGGCAACTCCACCGGCTAATAATACGGATGAAATCCCTATCGCTAAACCTTTGACGAGCTTTTTATTATCTGCTGCCCTCGAACTCTGCGGTGAACAAACTGATAACACCGCAAATAGAGCAGCTATTTTATTTTTGAATTTTTTTATTCATAATACTTTCTCCTTTTATTTTTAAAAAATTCAAGATGAAATAATTCTTTTTTTGACTTTTTTAATCGTTTCATCACTGACACTACACTCATCTTTTAAAAATTTTTCCATGTCACCATAATGTTTAATTAAAAAATCGATAAATTTTTCAACAGCTTCTTTAGTAAATGGTTGTACTTCTGACTTACCATCATTATTATAACACTCAAGGAAATTTTTCACAATATCTTCTTTGCTAACACCTGCAAGACTTAAAATTAACATTGATAAAATTCCAGTCCTATCCTTGCCATGATAGCAGTGAAATAGTATTTTACCATTCTCAGGGGTATTGGCAATAGTTTCGAATATTTCTTTAATATTCTTTCGTACGTGCTTAAATTGAGAACCATTTGGTTCTGTAGGGTTAAAACAACCCAAAGCTTTTAAATAAATATTAAACATATGTAACATATTTCCAAAACTTGAGTAACTTACAGGAATAGTTATATTTTTATAATTTACATCAGATTCACCACTAAATTTATCTGGTTCACGCTTTAATTCTTCGGGATATCTCAAATCTATAACAGTTTTTACTCCTAATTCTTTAAGCGCTGCCAAATCTTCCGGCGTTAATGCATCAGTATTGCCAGACCTTATAAAAGATTCACCATTGATAAATTTATTATTTTTACCTTTCATTTTCCAGCCCAAAAAACGTATGTTTTTAACACTGTTTAAATTTATTTCACCGGTCTCTTGGTCAATACTTGGCTTTGCTGGTTTTTTATTTTTTAAATATTTGGCAAGCGCGACTCCACCCCAGATGAGCAATGCGCCACTTAAAATTGTCACAGCACCTATTGCCAAGTCTTTGGTAAGTTGGCTATTAGACTGAGTTTTTGTTTGCAATTCATAGCTATCCATGGCCAAGCTTCTTGCTTGACCAATCGACAGCATTGCAGCTAAAACTGCTATTTTTCTTTTTACTTTTTTGTTCATAATTTACCACCTTATAATTTTTATTTTTTCAACCGCCTATTATAGTACTATGATTTTCGGCAACTTTTTGATTGAATTGGTCCATAAATGACTCTACATTATCAAAATCATCTTCGAGGATATTTTCAGACATCTCATTATTTCTAAAAGATAATAATGATTTTACAGTTTCTTCTTTAATATCATCAATCATAGCATCAAACATATCAAAACCTTCAACACGATAATCGATAATTGGATCCTTTTGCGCATATGCACGTAAACCTATGCCACGCTTTAATTCTTCCATGGCGTCCATGTGATCCATCCAATGCTTGTCAACTATCTGCAAAAGAATACTGCGTTCTAATTTTTTTATTGATTCTTCAGTGTAATCATCGATTAAAAATCCAAATTTTTCTTCACATTTTTGAGTTATAAAATTTGAAATTGTATCTATAGTCTGATTTTTTAGCTCATCTTCGCTAAAAACCAAACTATCTTTATCAAGTGCCCAATTTAAATAATAATCGCGCAAGCCCTCAAGGTTCCATTTTTCTTTATTAGGCTCAAGTGCCAAATATCTTGCAACAACTTTTTTTACACTACTTTTTATCATACCTAAAATTTTCGAGTGAACATCTTCGCCATCCAAAACAGCATTTCTTTGGGAATAAATAATATCTCTTTGCTTACTCAAAACATCATCATATTGCAAAACACTTTTTCTTGAAGCAAAATTGCGCATTTCAATTTTTTTCTGAGCATTTTCGATAGAACGCGTAAGCATCTTGGCTTCTAACGGCGTATCCTCGTCTATGTTAAACCTTGACATAATTGCGGACATACGATCACCGCCGAAAATTCTTATCAAATCGTCTTCGAGCGATAAATAAAATCTACTTCTTCCAGGGTCACCCTGGCGTCCCGCACGACCCCTGAGCTGATTATCAATACGTCTTGATTCATGGCGCTCCGTACCGATTATATATAATCCGCCAGCTTGGCGTACTTCTTCGGCATCCGACTTAATTTCTTCAGAAAATTTATCTAAAAATTCGCGATATTTTTGTCTGAGTTTAATGATTTCTGGATCATCAGTTAAATCTACGTTAGTAGCTTCAATAACTTGCTCCGGAGAAAGTCCAACACGTTTGAGCTCAGCTTTTGCCATAAACTCTGGGTTACCACCGAGCATAATATCGGTTCCACGCCCCGCCATATTTGTAGCTATAGTAATGGCGCCTTTTTTACCTGCCTGAGCTACAATTTCGGCTTCTTTCTCGTGATGTTTTGCATTTAAAACCTGATGTTTTAATCCCTCTTTAGTCAAAAGATGACTTAAAATTTCAGACTTATCTATAGCAGCGGTACCAATCAAGATTGGTTGTCCAGTTTTATGAGCTTCTTTGACCTCGTTTACGACAGCTCTAAATTTGCCGCGCTCGGTTTTATAAACTAAGTCAGATTCGTCTATACGCTTAACAGGTTTGTTCGGCGGGATTTCTACGATATCGAGCTTATAAATTTCTCTGAACTCGTCTTCCTCGGTAACAACCGTACCAGAAGTACCTGATAATTTATCGTAAAGCCTAAAATAATTCTGGAATGTAATGGATGCCAAAGTTTTAGATTCTTTTTGAATTTCTACGCCTTCCTTGGCTTCGATTGCTTGATGCAAGCCTTCATTATAGCGTCGCCCCTGCATAATTCGTCCTGTAAATTCATCAACAATTAACACTTCTTTACCACGAACAACATAATCTATATCAGCAGTCATAACACCATGTGCTTTTAAAGCTTGATTAATATGATGTTGTATAGTCAAATTTTCAGGGTCCATTAGGTTATTAAGATGAAAGTATTCTTCAGCTTTCTTAATACCTTCAGGAGTTAGAGTGGCGTTTTTGGCTTTTTCATCGACGACATAATCCGTATCTTTATAAAGCTCGTCGTTATCTTCTTTGGCATCAACTTCTTTGACTTTTGTCATTCTAAGACCTCTTACGAACCTATCGGCAACGGCATAAAGCTCGGTTGATTTATCACCTTCGCCCGAGATAATAAGCGGAGTTCTGGCTTCATCGATTAAAATCGAGTCAACTTCGTCGACGATTGCAAAATAATGCCCGCGTTGAACTCTATCTTCTTTTCTTTGGACCATATTATCTCTTAAATAGTCAAATCCGAGTTCGTTATTGGTTGCATAAGTTATATCTTTTGCATAGGCTTTTCGTCTTTGGTCATTGCTCATATCATGCCCCACAAAGCCGGTTGTAAGCCCTAAAAACGAGTAAACTTTGCTCATTAAATCAGAGTCACGTTTTGCCAAATAATCATTTACGGTTACTACGTGAACACCTTTTCCGGTTAATGCATTAAGATATGTCGGAAGAGTTAAAACAAGAGTTTTACCTTCACCTGTGCGCATTTCAGCAACTCGGCCTTGGTGCAGAACTATTCCTCCGATAATCTGAACCGGATAGTGCCTTTTACCAAGAGCGCGGTCGGCGGCTTCTCGGCAAGTAGCAAAAGCATCAGGCAAAATATTATCAAGAGTTTCGCCATTTTTTATCCTTTCTTTTAAAACATGGGTTTGCGCTTTAAGTTCTTCGTCCGCCATGTTCATGTATTGTTTTTCACGCGATAAAACAGCATCAACAATAGGCTGTATGCGTTTAAGTTCTCGTTTGCTGTAATTACCAAATAGTAACTTCATAAAGTTCATAAATATCACCCCACAGTTAGAATTTAAAATGATAAAAGCTTGAATAAGCTAATCATTTTTAATTATATCACAAATAATGACAAAAATAAAGTCCTTATCTGAATAATTTTCATAATTTTTTTGTATATAGCAAAAATACGGTTTTTGATAAGAACCTGTAGAAAATCTCGAACAGATATAAATTGAGCGATAGTTTATTAAAGATATCGGAATAGATGTTAAAGTGTATTATAGCTATTTCAAATAAAAAATGATACAAATAATCACAAAAATTCAAAAGAGAAGAAATTAGAAATAAAAGCTTTAACAGAATCAAAATTATCTGAAAAACGTCTGAGGCAGTGTTTGAGATTGTCCCAGAGATGTTCAATGGAATAAATTAGGTGAGTAAGGAGTAAGCCAAAAGATTTTAAAATTGTAAAATTCAGATATTTTTTTAAGAGATTT
>CAMNDS010000063.1 GCA_946535695.1 uncultured Clostridia bacterium
TTCAAAAGCTTCATTATATTCATCCAAGCTCAGAATAGTCAAAATGGGGTTAAAATCTTTAAAAACACCGTTTATTTTCCTTAAAAGAGCCTTTTTGTCGACCAGCAAATTTTGTATGACTCTTCCAGCAGAATATTTACCAAGTTTTAAACTCGTAGTTAAGCCTACAATATTACGACCTAACTCCAAAATGCCTAACGTTCCAAGCGTACCGGCTATAACTTTTGCCGCAAGCGGCATGCCCTTTCTAACTTGAGAAGTCGCCCCCCCTTACTGCCGCAGTGGTTCGCGGGCTTGAAGCCTTGTACTCTGAATTCATTGCCGAAGCCTTACTACCCCCCACAACCGATGCGCAAGCGAGTAACAACGCCACTTTATCTCTTCCCAACTTTGCCATAAACACCAACTCCTTTATAATTTATAGATTCGAAACAAAGCAAAGCAGAATCCCTTGGCAACGATTTCACGTTACCAGTCTTATCATAAAACATAAAAATTGATTTGTCAAGCAAATTTCACCAAAAAACAAAAAATTTTAGATTTTTTCCGGTAATGCTAAAAATTTTGAAAATATAAACCGATTTTTTATTTTTTAAGTTTTTTTCCGACAGTGTCGTAGAAAGTATCTACTTTTATCGGCAACGCCCCTTTTCACCAATACTTTGAATTTTTATATAATTCGTTTTATAATGAAAAGCAGAATTTAAATTAAGGAGATTTTGATGCCGCTGATAAATACAAAATTTATGTTTAAAAAAGCATACGTTGAGCATTATGCCATAGGTGCTTTTAATGTTTGTAATATGGAGACGGTTCAAGGAATTGCTTTGGCTTGCAAAGAGACGCAATCGCCGGTAATATTTCAGGTGTCACCGGGTGCACAAAAATATGCAGGAATTAAATATCTTGCAAACCTTGTAAAAATTGCCGTCGATGAAACCGGAATCGAGGCCGCGCTTCATATTGATCACGGGAATTCTTTTGAACTTTGTAAAATGTGCATCGAAAATGGTTTTACATCTGTTATGATTGACGGTTCGTCGCTACCATTTTATGAAAATATTGAACTTACTAAAAAAGTTGTTGAATATGCTAAAAGGAAAAACGTGAGTGTAGAAGGCGAGCTTGGACGTTTGCAAGGAATTGAAGACCATGTTGAGTGCCCGTATGAGCACTCGCTTTTTACTGATCCTGATCAAGTGAAGGAATTTGTCCAAAAGACCGGAGTTGACTCTTTGGCAATAGCAATTGGAACCAGTCATGGGCTTAATAAATTCGGTCCTAATACCGTTCCTGATTTAAAATTTGACATACTTGAAAAAATAGAAAAAATTTTACCGGATTTTCCGATAGTTTTACACGGCGCTTCTTCGGTGAATCAAGAAACAGTAAACAAGCTTTTAAAATTTGGTGTTAAAGTGGGGAATGCTAAAGGTGTGCCTGAAGAAATGCTTTGTCGCGCTGCGAAAATGTCGGTTTGCAAGATAAATATAGATTCTGATTTGAGATTGGCAACTACTTTGGCAATAAAAAAATTTATGGCTGAAAATCCTGAAAAATTCGATCCTAGAGGATATTTTGGCGCTGCTAGGAGTGCTATTTGCGATTTAGTAAAGGCAAAAATTTTGAATGTTCTCGGAAGTTTTAAAAAATTTGAGCCTATAAGTATTGACTAAATTTTTATTTTGCGGTAAAATGAAAGAATATTCTGGAGGTAGCATTTATGAGAGTTAAAGTTACGCTTGCATGCAGTGAATGTAAAAGTCGGAATTACGATACGATGAAAAATAAAAAGAATAATCCCGACAGATTGGAAATGAAAAAGCACTGCCGATTTTGCAATAAACACACTTTGCATAAAGAGACAAAGTGAATTTGATTTGAGGAAGTGATTTTTATGGCCAGAAAAGATGAGCGCAAAAGAAATTACTTAGATTTTATAGGTGATTTTTTTAGAGAAGTAAAAAAGGTTGTTTGGCCTACACCAAAACAAACTTTTAAAAACACTTGGATTACTTTGGTCATGATATTTTTAGTTGGAACTTTTGTTTGGATTATAGACGTCGGGCTTGATAGGCTGTTTAGGCTTGTTATGTCAATTTCAAAATGAAAAAAAGGAGTTTTTTATGTCTGATATGGACAGTGCCAAATGGTACGTAATTCAAACTCGACCTAATTATGAAGATAAAGTATCTTCAGGTATTTTGGCGGTTTCGGAGTATCATGGACTTGAAAATTATGTTTTAGAGCTCAAAGTCCTTAAAAAAGAGGTTGAAGAAATTAAAAATGGTAAAAAACACTTGACTTCTAAAAGACTTTATCCTAATTATATTTTCGCCAAGTTAATTCCGAACGATGATCTTTTTCGCATAATAGTCGGTATAACAGGGTGTTCAGGGTTTGTTGGGAATCCTCCTTTGCCTTTGACCCAAGAAGAAACCAAAAATTTTGGTATCGAAGTGCCGACAGAAGTTGTTGTACCTTACAAGCTTGGCGACACTGTTCAAATTGTTGATGAAAATTTTACCGGAGTTTCCGGAGTCGTTAAAAATTTGGATTTGAACAAGAAAACAGCCTTTGTTTCAGTTTCTATGTTTGGACGTGAAACTATGGTTGAGCTGAAGCTTGAGGATATTGTTCCTATAAACTAAAATAGATTAAATATGGAGATGTTTCTATGGCAGAAAAAAAAATTAAAGCGATTGTAAAGTTGCAAATTCCTGCAGGAAAGGCAACGCCTGCACCACCGGTGGGTTCGGCGCTGGGCCCTCACGGTATAAACATTGTAGGGTTTACTAAAGAATTTAATGATAGAACTAAAAATCAAGGTGATATGGTAATTCCGGTTGTTATTACCATTTATGCTGATAAATCTTTTACTTTTATTACAAAAACACCACCAGCTGCGGTTTTGATTCGCAAAGAATGTGGAATTGAAAAAGGCTCGGGAGAGCCAAATAAAACTAAGGTTGCAAAAATTACCAAAGAGCAACTTAAAAAAATTGCCGAAGTCAAGCATCCTGACTTAACAGGTGCGTCGCTCGATGCAGAAATCAGCATGATTGCCGGGACTGCAAGGAGCATGGGCGTTGAGGTTGTTGCTTAAAATTTATTTTAAAATTAAAGGATTTTCGATTATATTTAGAATTTTTAAGTAGATAAATTAAAATTTAGGTTTTTTAAATCTTCGAAAATCGCGTGGAAGAATAAATTTAAAAATAAAATTCGTTAATACCACTTTAAAGGAGTAAATTAGATTATGAATGGAAAAAAATATACGGATAGTTGTAAACTTTACAATAAAGATACTTTTTATGATGCGGAAAAAGCGCTTGAAATTTGTACTCAAACTGCAAAGGCGAAGTTTGATGAGACGATTGAGATTCACGTGAATTTAGGTGTGGATTCCAGGCACGCTGATCAACAGGTAAGGGGAGCGCTTGTTTTGCCACATGGAACAGGTAAAAAAGTAAAAGTTTTAGCTATTTGTAAAGGCGAAAGTGAAAGCGCCGCAAAAAATGCCGGAGCTGACTTTGTTGGTGGCACTGATTTTATTAATAAAATTCAATCTGAAAATTGGTTTGATTTTGATGTATTAGTGACGACCCCTGATATGATGGCAATGGTTGGTAGATTAGGTAAAATTTTGGGGCCAAAAGGATTGATGCCAAATCCAAAATCTGGAACTGTTGCAGCGGATATATCAAAAGCTATAAAAGATGTAAAAGCTGGAAAGGTCGAATATCGTTTGGATAAAAGCAACATCATACACTGCATAATTGGCAAGGCCTCATTTGGAGCACATAAATTAGCTGAAAATTTTAATGCGCTTATGGACGCGATAGTAAAATCTAAGCCCGAAGCTGCCAAAGGACAGTATGTTAAGGCGTGCACAGTGTCGAGCACAATGGGTCCTGGGATAAAAGTTTCAATTGGTAAATATTGCTAACATCTGGATATTAATATGGATGCAAAAAGTGTTTACAAACTTTGGCGCGAAAAAGTAAAAAACGATGACTTGAAGTCGGAGCTTTTAAAAATTTCGCTCGATGACGATGAAATTGCCGAAAGATTCGGCAAAAAGTTAAGTTTCGGAACTGCCGGTGTTCGTGGATTGATTGGTGTAGGGACTAATAGGATGAATTTTGTAACTGTCGCAGGCATTTCGCAAGCATTTTCACTTTATCTAAAAAGAAAATTTGAGCTACCAAAGGTTGTAATATCTTACGATACAAGAAAATTCTCATGCGAATTTGCTAAAATTTCTGCTGAAGTTCTGGCGTCGAATGGTATTAATGTTTACTTTTTTGAAACACCGCAACCGATTGGACTTCTTTCGTTTGCGATAACTAATCTTATGTGTTCGGGGGGGGTTATGATTACTGCAAGCCATAATCCTCCCGAGTATAATGGATATAAAGTTTATAATTCTTTGGGTGCTCAACCTATTGATACTAGTGAGATTTCAGATATTTTTAATAGATTAGATTTTTTTGATTTAAAAAAGATTGATTTTAGAAAATGTTTAAAATTAAAAAAAATTAAAATTATTAATAAAGACATTAAATTAGGATATATAAGAAAAATAAAATCTAAAATTAATTTTGAAAATATTAATAATATTGATATTACTTATTCTCCTCTTAATGGCTGCGCTCTTGACTTATTTAAAAGTTTTTTTAAAAATGTACACGTTGTTGAGCAGCAAAAAAATCCAGATTTTTTATTCGCAACTTGTTCTCCTCCAGATCCGCAAAAGGTGAATTCTTTTAACTTGGCAGTAAAATTGGCAAAAAAAAATGATTCTGATGTTGTAATACTTAATGACCCAGATGGGGATAGAGTAGGGATTGCGTTAAGGTATCAAAATGGTTACAAAATTTTATCCGGAATTGAGATTGCAGCTCTTTTGGTTAACTATTTTGCACATAAAAGTGATATTTCAAACAAAATTTTAATCAAAAGTGTTGTTACAGGTGGTTTATCAGAAGTTATTGCAGATTTTTACGGTGCAAAATGTATAAATACTTTGTCGGGATTTAAATATATTTCCAATTATATGAATAAGCTTGAAATTGATGGCAAGATTAATCTATTTTTTATGGGTTTTGAAGAAAGTAACGGATTTTTACCAAATAGTGATATTAACGTTCGTGATAAAGATGGTGTGATGACAGCGATATATTTTTGCGAAATGATATCATATTATAAAAAATTAAATATTAATTGTATAGATATTTTGAATAATTTATATAAAAAATTCGGATATTATATGCAAAAAAGTATATCATTTGTTGAAAAAAACACCATAAAAATTAAAGAAATGATATTAAAATTTAAAAATTATTTTATTTTAAATAGAAATAATGTTGTTGCCTTGAGCGATTATTTAATGTCTGAAAAAATCAATTTTGGACTTAATAAAATTTTAAAATTAGATTTACCAAAGTGCGATATGATAGGTATTGAGTTTGAGGATGATAATAAACTATTTATAAAAGCCTCGGGTACCGAGCCATTGATAAAATTTTATATACT
>CAMNDS010000064.1 GCA_946535695.1 uncultured Clostridia bacterium
TTCAAGCTGCAAATCAAGTTTTTCGTTTGAAATAAAAAAAGAATTTTTTGAATAGTTTTTTGCCATTTTTAAAATGAATTCAAGCCGTCTTTTGCGGTTTTTTATCAATTCTATGCTGTCAAAACAAACTACGCCGTTCATCAGGCGCACCTGACGCAAAACAGTTGTGATAATATCGCTAAAATTAGACTCTGAATTTAAGCATTTTTCGATATCAACAATAATCAAAGCTTTTGAAAGAATCGAAGCCGTTCTTTTAACTAAAGTTTTTTTGCCAATTCCTTTTTCTCCGTTTATAATAAAATAAATATTTTGCATACTGACTTTACAGACTTTACATAAATTTATGGCTTCGCTTTCGCGGATGATTTTTTCTTTCTTTTTTGTAGGAAAATAAACCGAAAATTCACGTGAAGATATATCTGCTTTGCCGTTTGACATTACAAAATCAAATATATTTTTGTCTATTTTTTTATTTTTATCCAAAAACAGTGAAAAAGCATTCAAAGATAAATTTTGGCTTAAATTAAAAAACTCAGATTTAGATTTATCTTTAAAAAAAATTTCCGAAACTTTGTCTATTGGATCAATATTTTGGCTTTCAAGTTCGTTAAGAACCGAAATTAAAAAACAAATCCACGAATAATTATCGAATTTAAAAATGGTTCTAAGATATTCAAATGCACAAAATTCTTTGCCTTTTTGAATTTCTTTGGTTATTTTTTCGTCATTTGTTATAAAATTTAAAACTGCCTTTTCTGTTTTATCTTTTTTACTATTTAATAATAATTTTATATTATCAATAATATCTTCGATATACTTTTCATAATTTTCCATATCAGCACACTATCACAGCATTACTACAGTTGATGATTTTGCAACCCAATAAATTTAAAATGCTTGCTGGAACATAAGTTACACCATCAATATTCAAAACAGGGTTTTCCATAATCGTTTGAACATCTTCTAGCTGTGCTTTATTACTGCCTTGTGCAATTTCTAAAATTTTATTGTTAAATTTGATAGCTATCGTAGAGTTATTATCCATATACTCAATTTCAGGGTTTACACCCGAAAAATTTGAAGCATCATTTAACGAAATCAGTATATTTTCATCATAAATTATTGGATAATTATTTAGCTGTTTATCCTCTCGGAGTGAAACTACACTTTCGGGGTTGCAATTTGCGGATTTTTTGTACTTATTGCCAAATTCTTCAGAAGATTTTTGCATAGAATCGTATTTGTTTTTATCATATTTATTTTTTTCACATGATTTATAGGTTTCAATTGCTTCGTTGAGTTTTGATACAGCAGGACTTTGCTCTGAATCGATCATTCCGTTTTTTAATAGAAGCGAAATTACCGCAATATCGGCTATATCGTAAGATTCTGAAGATATTGTATAATTTTTTGTTAAATATTTATACAATGATTCTAATTCCTTGGAAATTTCTTTTAATTTTTTTGGGTCGGTTGAACTAAATACTAATTTTGAATCTTCACATAAGAGACCATAAATTTTGTATGAATTTTTTCCCTCTTCAGAACTTTCACTACTTTCATTCGATGTTTCTTTAATTTCATTAGATAAATTTGAATCTTCAGATGAGGATAATGTTTGAATTAATTGCTTTTCCGTGCTTGAATTTTGCAAATCACTCAAAGCATACAAATTCAAATTTTTATTTTTTTGCGCTAAAAACAGCGAAATAATGATCGCGTATAAAAAGCCGTTCTTTAAAATTTTTGGATTAAAAAACACAAACACCACCATCCTAAACCAATACGTGAATTGTACATATATAGGCTAATTAAAACAATTAATTTTGTCAACAGTTACTAAAAGTAACTATTTTAAATTTAGTAAATAATATGATTTTAGATATATTTCCAATCTTTTTAGGAGCAAATTATGTCCAATTGTGGATTTTATGAGCGATTTAAAGAATCAATAATTGTGAATACGAAGCGAGTTTATGATTCGTGTGCCACAAAAGATTATATTGAAAATTTGAGATGTTATTTTACTGAATCTTCTCAAAGTATAATTGAACAATCTGTGAGTATTAAAGCCAAAACTGCTTCAATTATAGGTGTTGAGATTAAAATTGAACCAATTTCGTTTCGTCGTGGTTTTTTTTCGATAGAACAAAATTTTTATTTTGATATAGGAATTGAAGCATTGTTAGTAAAAACCAGCAACAATTTGAATGCTCTTTGTATATTTTCAAAAAATATGACAATGTTCGGCAGCGAAAGTAGTGCAAAAATTTATAGTTCAGATAAAAATCTTGCCGATCAAAATCAAAGTAATATTCCAAAAGCTATTGTGCAGGTTTCCAATCCAATAATTTTAAGTTCAAGCTTGAATGATGTGACTTATGCCGAAGACTTGGGAAAAGTCCCAATAATTCCGGAAGAAATAATAAACTACTTTGAGGGAAGTTTTGTTTATTTAAATGTTTCAAAATATGTTAGTATTACTATGGGACTTTTTGCTATAACTCATATTGAACGCGAAGTTCAGATGTTAATTCCTTCGTATGACTTTGGTCGGCCCGTAAAAGAATGCAACAATGGAATAAATTCACGTGAAGAATTTGATAATATGAATTTCCCTCTTGATAATTTTTTTCCGCCGAGCGGCTCATTTTGTGTTTCTTCAGTTAAAAAGAATATTTAAAACAATAAATCTCTTCCGAAACTTAAAAATTAGATCGGAAGTGCTCTATCCGACGGCGCCGGAGGCTGCTTTTTCTTATTTTTTTGTCTATTTTTTTATTTTTACCTTGACAAATTGATTTTTATGCTTTATGATAAAATAAACAGTAAGTTTGTACTGTAATTTCAGTAATTTCAGAGGAGTGAATTCTATGAAGAAATTTAGAAGGAAGAAGTTAGCTTTTGCATTTGCATGTGCATCAATTTTTGGTTGTAAAACTCAGGCGGATCAAAATATTAAAACCGAGCAATCCCTTGCGGCAGTAGGGGGGGTGGCGACTTTTTGCAATGATAAGCCAGTTCAAGGACTTAGTAAAAACCAAAAATTAGCAATAACTACTATCGCGTCTCTTGTTGGTATTATCGCAATTGGTTTTGCAGTTTGGGGTGTAAAAAAGCATCTAGAAGTTAAAAATCAGAATATAAAAATAATTGAAAAACAAAGTGGATTGCACAAGGAACATATAGATAGATTGATTGGTTTCATTAAAAGTGAGGATAATAGCTTCTTGGATAATATTAGTTCAGTTTGTGGTCCGGATGGGAAGGTGTATGAAAAAAAAGGCTTAGATGAAGAAGTAATTAAGGAAGTAGGTATTTCTTGGGTAGAAAGGTTTTTTGATGATTTACGTTTTAAGTCAAAAATTTATAAAATAAAATCAGAAAGTGAAGGTAGATGTTTGGTTTATACAAATGAAACAAGTTGGGTTCGTTTTACTTTTTTTTCTTCCTATAATGAATATCTTACCAAAACTGGTGATGGGTTCAGAATCGAAAACGACAAAGGCTGGGTTATTTCTTATCAAATTCGCTAAATAGAATAGATTTTTCAAAATTAGTATTTGGTATTTAAAAAATGGAGCCATGGCCAAATCTTTTAGGCGGGGTTTTGACTTACAAGGTAGTCAACGGAGGTATATAATGAAGGAAATATTTGAAAAGTTAATAAAAAATTTATATTTAAAAATAATGTATGCTAATTTTGAAAAAACTAAAATTTCGGATTTTAATTTTGAATTCAAAAACGAAGCTGTTTGTTATACCGTAGAATACGTATCACCTTGCGTGTCTCTTAAAAAAGGAGGTAATAAACTTTGTGAGTGGCTATTGGATGAAAATGCTTCTAATAAATACATCGAAGATATTATTTCTGATTTTTCAAATGTAATAATCAACAAAAAACCCGAAATTCAAAAAAGAGAAGCAAAGGTAAACGACCAGAAAGAAATAAGTATCGATAAAATGGCAGATAAATTACTGCATTTTTTTCCTGATTTAAGAGCAAAATATGACCCAATTGAAAAAATTTCCGAAAAAATTTCTTTTTTTAGCAGTAATATCTTGCCTGAGATCAATAAAATGATTACCAAAAAAAAAGAAGAAAATAAAATAGAAAGAATGTTTAAAAATCTTTGCAATGATTACGTTTTTGGAGACCTCCAAACCCGATGTATGATTACTATGCTATTTTTTAGAGGAATTGAAGGCAAAGAATCCAGAAAAAAAATAAGACATTTGCTGCCAAATTATATAAAAAAAACTTGGGACGCAACTTTAAGAGTAAAGCGCTATTAGTAACAAAATAGGGTTGTGCACTAAAATGGTTTAGGAGAGAGTTCAAGAAGATTAACTAACAAAATGAATGAGTGCGAAAAATGGCATTGTAAAAATAAGATAGAAATAGTAAAAATGAGAAGTGGAAAATAAAATTTCCGAAATATGGACGAACAGAGAGAACAAAAAACGGATTTCACAGAAGAAAGCAAAGATACAAGTTTAAAAATTGCGGTCGTAATTGCACCGGATGGAAAAAAGACTATCCGATCATATGAAGATAAGGAAATAAAATATTATTTATAGATATTCCCTCCGGCGACGACGGATGGGAATGTATACATTTTTGTAATATCAACAAACTGTTAACTCAATTTATATCTTTTAGACAGCTTCTAACTATTTTCTGTTATTTTTGCATCGTGTTTCTTTTGGTTCTACGCAGTTGTAGTAATACAATTGACTTTCTCAAATTTGAAGTATATATATTATACATAATGATTATATAGGTGGTGATTATTTATGTGCATTATATACTAGCAAGCGCAATTGACGTCCGCACACAAAATTTACTTTAGAGGTGATTTTTTATGCATAAAAAAATAAATGAAAATTTTATTCATTTTTTGCTCTTAATATTTTTAACTATTTTAATGCCACTTTGTAAAATAAATGGTTCCGATACAAAAACTTGTGCTGAAACTCGGCCAAAAGTTTCGGTTATAGTGCCGGTTTATAAGGTCGAGCCTTGGCTCCGAGAATGCATGGATAGTTTAGTTAATCAAACTTTAAAAGGAATAGAAATAATTGCTGTCGACGACGGCTCGCCTGATAATTGCGGAAAAATTTTAGATGAATATGCAGACAAATACAAAGAAAAAGTTAAAGTTATACACCAAAAAAACGGTGGTGTTCAAAGAGCCCGAAATGCAGGACTTGATGCTGCAACAGGTGAGTATATTGCTTTAGTCGATTCTGATGACTATGTGCATCCTAAAACCTATGAAGTAGCTTATGAATATGCAAAAAAAGATAACGTTGATATGTTAAATTTTAAAGCCAGAGTATTCGATGACGGACACGATAATCACATAAATAAGATAGATTTTTCAGATTCTAAAATCTTATCCAAAAGCGAATATATAAAAAATAACATAAGCGGTTGGGTTTGGGATAATATTTTTAAAAATGAAGTTATACAAAAAGATAAAATAAGATTTATTCCGGGTATTAAACCGGCTGATGATACTTGTT
>CAMNDS010000065.1 GCA_946535695.1 uncultured Clostridia bacterium
ATCAACTGTAATAATTAAATTAACACCGTAGTTATGTATTTCGTCCACAATATTTTTCGTCAAACTATAGCCTTCTTCGTACCTAGACGGAAGCATATAAATTACATTCAATTTTTTTTTACATAAATATGAATAAAACATAACAGTTGCGGTAATTCCGTCACAATCATAATCACCAAAAATACAAACTTTCTCAAATTTTTCAATTGCTTGTTTTAATCTTGAAACTAACTCGGGCATTCCGTAAAATTTTGAAGAATCTGAAAAAGAATAATCACAATCTAAAAATTTTTTTATTTCTTTTATACTTTCAAAATTTCTCGACGATAATATATCAATCAGCAACGGCGAAATACCCGAATTTAATTTATCTTCCTCTGAAAAACTTTTTTTTTCAGGTAATATCCAAACTTTCAAATAATTACAACTCATTTCTGATTATTTTTGAAGATATCGCCACGAATAATACAGCCGCAACTCGGGCAATAAAACTTTCCATTTTTTTCAGGCTTGGCCATCATTCCCGACTTTCCACATGACGGACATTTAAATCCTACAGATTTATTCATATAATTTTCCATATAATCATCCATATTAAAATTACTCATAGCAAACACCTCTCTTGTTGTCATTATACCAAACTGAAAATAAAAAGTCAAATTAAAAATTTTTGCTTAAAAAAACTGGCAATGCTCAAAGCATTGCCAAATTTTATTGAATTCACTCTAATTTTTAATAGGAGCATTTCCTTTAAGAGTACCTTTACTAGTAATATCCAAACCGGGTCTTGCAACACTTTTATTACCTAATAAGCCTTTAAATTTATTAATAATCTTTTGGCCATAACCTGTTTTCCAAGATGCAATTCCAAGCGCCGCAGCCACAACTACAGGAATAGTAATTCCCATCGCAAGTTTTTTACCATTGCTAAGGCCTTTTTTCTTGCCTTTTTTCTTGCCTTGTTTACCACCTGGGTTATCTGAGTTATCTGGTTGGTCATTGCCGCCAGCGCCACCGTCACCATTCAACTCATATCTTAAGAACTCTTTACAAGTGTCATCTGCCATACCACCCGCAAACTTACTAAGATCTTGACCTTGAAATGCTTTGCATATCATTTGTATAAGCCTCATTAAAGGGTCCTCTGTATTTAAAGCTTCTGCAAAATCAGCAATTGTGAAATTTTCTTTTAAACCACCGACTGAATTATAAAAATTCTGAACAAGAAGAACAAAATTCACAGCATCAGCCTTTTTATTAATCGGAAATTTACCATTAGAAATACCAGCAACAACATCATAATCTTTTTTAAATTCTTCTTCAGTCTTCTTACAAATTGATGACGTGACTATACTACGATACTTCTCAGAAGCTGCTAAAACGGCGGCTCCTACATTTTCTTCATCTTCAGCCAATTCCTCCAAATACGTATTAATAGCCATCAAGGTAGCAAACCCTTTGACATCATCCGAGCCATTAACCTTTATCTTAAAATCTACCTCATTAAAACGCTTAAAATTACCTTTCTCTTTAGGACTAAAACTATCAATAGTACCCTTAATCGATGCAAACTCATCTTCTGAAAGTTTAACTGCATTAAAATCTATCGCTACATTCGCAGTTGAATGTAACAACACACCGTCAAAATCTCCTAATTCACTTGTCGCAAGGTTTTCTTTCTTTTTAACTACTACACTACCGTCTTTCCCAATCACCATAACACTATTATGCTGAGACTCAGGATTCGTTAAACCATCAATGAAATTTTTAAGAAGCAAAGAATTTTTTTCAATATCTCTTAAAGCATATTTGTCACTATTATAAAAAAGTTGGTACAATGACCTTTCAGGGGATGTTTCAAATTTAAAACCAATTGGTGAGGAATTTCCTAAAAATAATTTCACAACCGCAAGATTACCAAAATCTCCAGTACTTGGAAATGATTTAATATATCTAGGCCAAAAACAATCATCATTATTCATATTGTTAAAAACACTAAAAACGGCACTTTTCAACGCATTAACATTATAGGCTCCTTGGCGTGTTACTTCACCATTGTTTTCATTTATTTCGCCCTTTTCAACTTCCAGTCCACACGAAACCAATTTAGCGAATAACTTCGCATCATCAGTTAAGTTACCACTTTGATCTACAGGATTTTTAAGGTTATCAACATCAATATCTAACTCTTTAAAAGCACCCCATTGTCCATTAGACGCTTTAAAATTAGCACCATCATTTTCAATAACATTAAAAGTAGGATCACTCTCCATAGCATAAGAACCTCTATCTGCCATCCTCTGTCCAACGCCACCCATGAGCGTGAGCGCCAACAATAAACGAGCTATACGAGATTTAGAATTCCTTTTGTAACTCATAAATATCTACCTCCAAAAAATAAAATTTGACCAAGAGTTTAAATGTAATTAGAATATAAAATCCTAATTTCACCTACAATTTTACTGTAACCCACAAAAAAAGTCAAGCGTTTTTTTCAAAAAATTGCAAATTTTTTTATTTTTTTCACTTTTTCTAATCAAAAATGCTTTTTAACAGCCGACGTACCTTTCTCGCGAATATACGTAGACTCAAGGTCGGCGATAAAAAGTTTAACCGATAAAGGATACTTATCAAATGCAAAAGCAATCGGAGAATTATAACCTCCACCTTTAACGGCGTCATCAAAACCGCCCATATGCCATCTTATTGCCACGGCTTCAGCAGGTTTTAAACGCATAAAGCGTTCGATTAAAAAAACCGATTTTTCACCATGACCATAAGGGAAACTGTCATCAGTCGTGTAATATGGAATTTTTTCCCAAACTCCAGTTAGCTCATTTTTGACATTTCGCGAAGAAACTTTATAAAAATTAATCTTGCAAACGTCATGTAAAAGAGCACAAATCGCAAAAGATTCTTCGTCATCCGAAGGCTCAAAATGTTTTTCACGCAAAACTTCGTAAACCTTCACGCTATGTTCAACAAGACCACCTTCTTTTGCACAATGAAACTTAGTGCTCGCCGGAGCTGAAAAAAAATCTGTGGTGTGAATCCAGCCAAGAAGCTCATCAGCTCCATCCCTAGAAATTTTTTCACAAAATATAGAAATAAATTTCTCTTTATAGCCTGGCACTAAAACATCACCCTAAACTAGAAATTTTGTCAACACAACTCTTACACAAATACTTACCATCGAGCTCAACAAGCTCACCATTAGAGCCGCACAATGTGCAAGCGTTAGTGTACTTTTTCATTATAACACTATTTTGTTCTTTGTCAAGAAAAAATTCGACATATTCCCCTATTCCAAATCCCACCTCATCTCTGAGGTTTTTGGGTACAACAATTCTGCCTAGACTATCAACACATCTGGCGCCTCTTTTTTCCAAAGCCATAAAAATTCACACTCCTTTTGGTGAAATTGGGTAATAAATACAATCACCCATCATAAATTATTATATAGGCAAACAATAAAATGTCAAACTATGAAATATTAGGTCAAAAATTGTAGAAAAATGGATTTTTTAGGAGCCATAAAATGATAGGGAAAGTATGGGCAACAATGCTAATTGCAAGTTTTTTATGCGCCCTGATAAATAATAAAATTAACGAACTAGGCAATGCAATACTTGAGGGCACCGACCAAGCAATAAATATAATACTAATGACCTCTGGAGCAATAATTTTTTGGTCGGGAATGATGAAAATCGCGCAAGATAGCGGATTTACTGGTGCTATCTCGAGATTATTATTTCCCATTTTACAAGTTTTATTTCCAAATTGTGCCAAAAAACAGAATATTTTAAATCCAATATGCATAAATCTTGTATCAAACATTATGGGACTTAGCAATGCCGCAACACCTTCAGGAATAAAAGCCATGAAAGAAATGAAAAAAGAAAAGCTTTTAAGTGCAAATACTTTGGTATTTTTAATAATGAACATGTCTTGCGTACAAATTGCGCCAACATTTTTAGTAGCACTTAGAAAAAATTTTGGCTCGAATAAACCATATGAAATATTACCAAAAATGTGGGCAACCTCAATTATTTTTCTATTAACTGGAATATTGTTAATTAAAATATTCAAAAAAAACAAAATTGATAGACAGTAAAATGATGATTGAAAACATAGGAACTTTTTCGGCTCCAACCTTAATAGTTATAATTTTGATATTTGCTATAAAATCAAAAATAAATATATTTGATTCGTTCATAAAAGGTGCAAAAGAAGGTCTTGAATGTATGTTATCAATTTTGCCGGCAATAATTGCATTGATCACGGCAGTGACTATGTTCAAATTTTCTGGCACTTTAGAAATCATAATAAAATTATTAAATCCGATATTTTCGTTTTTAAAATTTCCGAAAGAATGTATACCACTTTTGATAATGAAGCCTATTTCAGGTTCAGGTTCAAACGCAATATTGAGTTCTATCTTTGAATCATACGGACCGGATAGTTACGTTGGGAAACTATCTTCGATAATATCAGGCTCCAGCGAAGCTATTTTTTACATAGTTTCAACATATTGTGGCGCCATAAAATTCAAAGAAACAAAAAACATAATATTTTTCGCACTTATTTCGTTCATTACCTCGGTTTTGTTTGCTCTTTTTATATGTTAAATAAAAAACATTTCAAAAACAAACTAAGGCCTGTTAGCA
Source organism: uncultured Clostridia bacterium (assembly GCA_946535695.1). Classification (GTDB taxonomy): domain Bacteria; phylum Bacillota; class Clostridia; order Oscillospirales; family Acutalibacteraceae; genus Improbicoccus. The sequence continues at coordinate 4,668 of CAMNDS010000065.1, forward strand.
ATAAATAGAGAATCAAAAATGAAAGTGAAGTGAATAAAGAAAAGAAAAACAGAATCGAGTTTGTCATAACGAGTAAAAATGCGTCTAAAACGTTTAATTTTTCGAAAAAAGACGTTCGACTTTGTTTCGTAATTTATCCAAATCTTGCCCGAAGCTTGCTGAAATAATCGAAAATAATAATTTAAGTAATAAAAATTTTGATTATATAAAATCTTGTGTTTTATGTTTTGCTGAAAAAAATATTGATACGTTAATTCTTGGTTGCACGCACTATCCGGTTGTAAAAAAGATTATATCGCAAATTTTAAATAATATTAAAATTATAGATTCAAGTATCGAGACAGCAAAATTCGTTTCAAAAATTTTAAGTAAAAATAATCATCATAGTTATAATCGACAAAAAATTAATATTTACGTTAGTAGCTTAACAGACAAATTTAAAAACAATGCAATTAATATTTTGAGTGGTGATGTATCGAAAATGTTTTTTTATCTAAAGCTTGACTAAAAAATAAATTATCTTTATTTTCAGTTTGCCAAATTTAACGGCATTGTTAAAAGTGAATAGGATATTGCCAAGCATTAAACATATCTCTCCGGCGACGCCGAAGGCTGCTTATTTGTCACTTTTATCAACCTATTTCAAATCTAATTAATCGTATTTAAATTCGAAAATAATTTCAGTATTTTTATTATCATATACAAAAAAATAATAAATATTTACAAATTTTTTATCGTCAATGTCCCATAATTCTATTTTTTGTTTTTGGCCATTACAATTAAATTTAACGACAAAGTGAGCCATTTCTTCAATGCCTTCTTCATTTTCTGTTCCAGAGGATACAAATTCAACCTCAAT
>CAMNDS010000066.1 GCA_946535695.1 uncultured Clostridia bacterium
TTTAATGAAAATCCCGTTTGTTTTGCAAGAACAAAATGCAGTTCCGGGATTTACAAGTAAATTTTTGTCAAAATATGCTCAAACAGTATTTTTAGGCAATAAACTAGCAGCTAAATATTTAAAAACAGATAAATTTATTATAACAGGAAATCCTATAAAAAATAATTTTTTAAATATAAATCAAAACGAAGCCAAAAAAAAATTAGGTATAACTAGCAATTTACCTGTTATACTCTCATTTGGCGGCAGCTTGGGCTCTGAAATTATTAATAATATTATGCTCGAGATTATAAAATCAAAAAAATATAATCATATTCACGGATATGGGAAAAATAATAAAAATTTCAAAAAAAAATTACATAATCTAGATGTAAAAAATATAAAAGAATACTTGGATAATATAGATGTGTGCATGGCTGCATGTGATTTAGTTATATGCAGAGCTGGCGCTATGACTCTAAGCGAATTGGCGACTCTAGGCAAACCTGCTATATTAATCCCGTCTCCAAATGTAACAAATAATCATCAGGTTTTGAATGCAATTGCATATTCTAAAAAATTCACAGCTTCAGTTATAGAAGAAAAAAATCTTACTATTCAAAAATTAGATTCAGAAATATCCAGATTACTAAATTCAAACGAAAAAATAATACCAGAAAATAATAATGCTTGCGAGAAAATTTATAAGTTTTTATATTCATTTACTAAAAATTAACTCAAATAATTTTTTTATTAAAGAATTTTAAAGTATTCAAGCTTTTCACTTAGCACTATTCAATAAAAAACTCCAATGGCAATTGCATTCATTCTTATAATAAACTTCAAATTCCAAATCGTGCAACTTTTTAGTATCTTTTGTGACACCTATTTTAATTATTTGTCCATTACAAGCAAAAACTAAAATTTCAAATTTTTTTCCATCGTATGGTCTCTCATCTATTTTAAAAAACTTACCCATATCTTTAAATTCACTAAAAAAGTTACGAATTTTATTTATATGATAACCAGCCCATTTATCCAATTCTTTGGGTGCTTCATTTTCTTTTTTTTCAAACAGACCAAAATTAAGATTATTAGGGAACTCAATAAGATCACCAATATGCCCAGCAACCTGACAAAAATATCCAGAACTTTTATCAATAACCCAATTTTGTTTAAGGTAATTATCCATTGATGTTTTTACTGCTTCGGCTTGAGCACCCTCAAGCGGTTTTGTTTCACTGTTTTGCTTTTTATTATTCAAACATTTTATAGTTGCCACGACACCTCCAATGATTCCACCAGCGCCTAACAGCGAGCCACCTATGATAATACCCCTTTTTAAGTTGCTCAATAACTTTAAATTTTTTTTAGGATTAACAAAAACGCCTTTTCCATTCACTGTTACAACAGTTTCCGGGTTTTGAAATTCGCTCTTAAAATCATCTACTCCCAAAGTTTTACCATTTAAAACTGATGCGCAAGCAAGCAATATCGCCATCTTATTTTTACCGAATTTTTTCATAAAAATCACCTCTACTAAAATTTTGAATGGAACTTAGCCAAAAGCTATAACTCAACTATATAACAATTAAAAAAATTTTTCAAGCATAATCGGAATGGGGCATTGCTATCTAATTTTTGAAATACAGAGAGGCATTGCTAATAATATAGATACTTTTTCCAGCGTCGTCGGAGGGTAATTTATGTATTTTTGCAATGTTTTTTGAAAATTTTTGTTGACAAATTTTTTATTTTGTGATATCATGCGAAAATAAGAGCCAGATTAACAGGCATCTGGAATAAGGAAGGGAGGAGAAACAAGTAGAACTCTTAGTAAGTTAATGTTGCCGTTGGGTTTATTTGCTTCTGTAATTGGAACACAGAATATTTTAAATGGAGTAACTGCTAACAATACGAAACAGAATACCTTAGATATCGAAAAATTGAATGAAAGGTTAAACAAGCTAGGAGACCGTTCGTTAGCGCTGCAAAAAAACATTGCTTAAAAGTAAAACTTAAATCGCACGGTGAGAACCGTGCGGTTGCATTTAAGTTTAAAACCTTAATTTTTAAATCTATTTACTATATTTCTTGCGAAGCCGGTAATATACCCTTTCTCCGGCGGTACCGGAGAGAATATCTATCTTTTTTGGCAACGCTACAAGCTATTAGCTCAATTTATATTTATTTGAGATTTTAGGCAGGTTCTTAAATTAAAAATAATTTTGCTCTAAAGATAAATGAATTTTAAAAGTGTTTTGCATACATTTTGTAGCCTTTAAAATTAATGAATCCAAAATTTCTACATCTTCTTTAATTATTTCAGATTTTATTTTTGAAATATCAATTGGTAGGAATTTTAAAGGGTTTTCGTCTGATTCAAATTTTTGCCATCTATTTGTAGCTACAAATGCTAAACTAAGTTCTGGAATTATTAAAGTTTCAATTTTTTCACTGAGCGAAAGTGGGTTAAGGCAGACGATTGAATCGTAGCATTTTTCTGTAGCTGAATTCAAAATATTTTTGAATATTATATTGGATATTAAATTTAAGTCATCATTAATTTGATATATATATTTATAAAATTTTAAATTTTGATTTAAAAATAGTAGTCCTTTTGGGCCTATGGAACTTATTAATCTTGTTGATTGATTTGCACGTTTTGCAAGTGACTTTTTAAAAAATTTTTTAGAAATTTTACCCGAAATTTTTTTAATAAGTTCCGTATCAATGTTTTCAATCGAATATTCAATAGAACTGCTAAGTATTGAACTAAATGCTATCAAATATTTTTGGGCTCTTGAATAAAGTTCTTTGCATGTTTTATCAAGTTCAAAAATTTTTTTCTTATTTTTTGTTATGTCTTTAATATTTTTGAGTTTACCCAAGTCTATTATTTCGCCTGAAATACCTGGGAAAATAGGGTCAATCACATGTGGCGCGGTGCCGTCAACATAACAAAGTTTTAAATCTGAAAATATTACTGCATCCAAAGAATCCGGATCTGAAGGACAATGAATATATTCAACACTTAATCCCATACCTTCAATTTCTTTGGCAAGTTTACGCATATATGTTGATTTACCACATCCAGGGCTGCCTTTTATAACATTACATTTCCAATCTTCTGGCAAGTTTTCACTGAAAATATCCATTTTAGAAAAAAATCCCTGTGGTGAATTTGATGCTAAAAAAAAGTGTAATGAATTTTTATTACTCAAAAAAATCCCCTCCTAAGTTATAATATTCAAATTAAACTAGAAAGGGTTACTATTGCTAAAAGTGAATAAAAATAATAAATTTGTAGAAAATTATTTCCATGTATGAATAATGGCGAAGACTGCTGAATACTAGAAAGGTATTGCCAAAATTAATAGAAGCGATAAATTCATAAAAAAATTATCTCCATATATTAATAAAGAGTAAGGGGTCAAACATTTCCTCCGGCGTCACCGGAGAAATTGGTTTAACCCTTTTATACTATATTTACACGTGGAGGTAATGCTCTGTGAATTTATCATTTCTATTAATTTTGGCAATTACCATTCCATAAATCTATTATTCTTATTCACTTTTAGAGCTACCTTTTTAAAGTATAACTATTATATAAATATTATTTACTTATAGTTAAAATATTTGGGAACATAGACAAATCATATCCGCGTAAAAAGTAATCTGCTCCAGAAATGGTAGTTTTCCCATATGCGGAAAGACCTGCTATTACCAGAGCAGCTGCTCCTCTTAGGTCATAAGCCTGTAGTTTTGCACCAGAAAGATATTTATTACCTTCGATTATTGCAACATTGCCGTTAATTTTAATTTTTGCGCCTAATTTTATTAATTCTGCGGTGTGTCTAAATCGGTTTTCAAATATTGTTTCAATAAAAATACTTGTTCCTATTGCCTTTGTGAGCATTGCCATTATTATAGCTTGAGCATCCGTTGGGAATCCAGGATAAGGCATAGTTCGGATTTCTTTTACGGAATAAAGAGTTTCGGGAGATAATATTTCAATATTTTTTTCATATATTTTAATTAAACATCCAGATTCTTCAAAAATTGGTATTACTGAACTTATTAAATCTGGTTTTATATTTTTTAATGTTATGTTTCCGCCTGTTGAAGCCGACGCTGCCATTAAAGTTATTGCAACTATTCTATCGGGAATTATCGAATACTCGGATGGATTAAATTTATGTGTGCCTTCTATTGTTATTTTACTGCTGCCGGCGCCGTGAATTTTTGCACCAATTTTGTTTAAGAAACAGACCAAGTCTACAATTTCGGGTTCTCTTGCGGCATTTTCAATAGTAGTTTTACCATCACATATAGACGAAGCTAAAATTATATTTTCGGTTGCGCCAACACTCGGGAAAGGCAATACAATATCAGACCCAATTATTTTGTTTTCAATTTTGCATTCCAAATTTCCATGAATATTGTCGATTGAAATACCAAGCTGCTTAAGTGCCGATATGTGTAAATCAATTGGTCTTGGTCCCAGCTCACATCCGCCGGGGAATGTTAATTTTGCACGACCTGTTCTTGCAATCAGAGCTCCTAAAAAAATTATAGATGAACGCATTTTGCGCATTAAATTTTCGGGTATTTCATTTTTTGAAATTTGTGAACTGTCGACAATAACAACCGAACCTTCGAATTTTGTTTTGCATCCTAAATAATTTAAAATTTCAAGACTTGTATGAACATCCAAAATATTCGGACAATTTTTTATTATGCATTCGCCGCGTGAAATTATTGTTGCAGCTAAAATCGGTAAAATACTGTTTTTTGCTCCTTGTATGTCAACTTCTCCCGAAACCTCACATGGACCATTTATAATAATCTCGCGCAAAAACAGCACCTCTTTTTTTATTATTCTTCATACTATTCATAGGAAAAAATAATGTTCGAAGTGCTCTAATGGATGTATATATAGCTATTCCAAATTGGGCATTGCTGAAATTGGAGGCTTGGTACTTGGAATTCCAAATTTGCTTTCCGGAGTAAGCAATATTGCAAACGGAGTGGTAGCTGGAAACGGCAAAAAAAATGCTCAAGAAGTTAAAGCGCCAGTAAGCGATATGAAAGTGGTTAAAGAAAAACTTGGGATTACTGATAATTCTGCGGTTAAAAAATAACGTTGCCAGAAATTATTGCATTAAAGTAAAATTTAAGTCGTACAGTTTTAATTACTGTACGGTTTTTATATAGTAAATATATTCAAAAAAGTGCTTGACATTTTATTTGTAAACATGTATAATTTTAATAGGTCAGTAATAGGTCAATTTAAAGACTAAAATATTTAAAGAGGTGATACGTATG
>CAMNDS010000067.1 GCA_946535695.1 uncultured Clostridia bacterium
TTTTTTTTACAAATGCTGAAACTACTGAAACATTACGCAACATTAAAATCGGTAATTTCACTTATACGTTAGAAGACCAAACCGCGTATGTTACAAATTACAGTGTTGAATTTTTTAATAAACTTTTTGGCTCTATGACAATCCCAGAAATTGTAAAATATAAAAATAATGAATATTCTGTTAAGAATATAATGTTTGATAATAATAACGCAAAAATAAAAAATGTGACTGGTAATTCAATCTATATGGTTAATGAAAATGCATTTGAAAATTGGAGTGCATTAAAGGAAGTAACTTTTCTTAATGCGAAATATATTAAATCCGGAGCATTTAAAGGCTGTGAAAAATTGACTACTGTGAATCTTCCTAAATTACGCACGGTTTATGAGAATGCATTTGAAAATTGTAAAAATCTAAAAAACGTTAGTCTACCAAAAGTAACCGAAATTAAAGATAATGCTTTTAGCGGCTGTGAATCTTTACAAACTGTTGAAGTCCCAAATTTAGTCGAATATGGTACAAACATCTTTAACGGGTTACCTTCGGGCGTAACTTTTAAAGTTTCATCAAAATTGAAAGATGCCGGTTTGGACAAATTACCTAACGGCGATAAAGTAAAGATAGAATTTGTCGATGGAACTACAAATGACAAATCCAGCTGGGGTGAAAAAATTATAAATAGCGGAATTGTTAACTACGTCGACGATGATGGCAAAACAAGTGCCGAAGTTACTAGCAACGGGCTTATTTGGCTAAGAGAAACTTCAAACGGCTCAAGCGCTTGGTATGCAATTGATAATTCAAATTGGACTTTTAAAAAAGGCTCAAGATTTTGGGTAAAATGGCTCAGCCCAGAAGTTGACAGCGAAGAATTTAATAAATACTACAATAAATTGGACGGTGAACACAAAAAGAAAGTTAAAGATAACAAATTATGGGTATTTTTAACAGGTGTTACAGATCCTGACGGCAATGAATATACGACTTGGGATAACGGATTTATAGATTATTATATTCAACTTGGTGATGATTGGGATAAAGATGACATTAATGCTATTTTCATTTCCGACGGTAAGGATAGTATTATAGAAGTTTCATATGAAAATATGGCATCACCTGAAGGGAATACAACTGAATTTGCTAAACTTTCTATTAAACATTTTTCACCTTATGCTTTAGTCGGAGCAACAGGTGAAACATTAACAGAAACGCCTACAAAAACACCTACCGGTTTAGTTGAAAAAACTGCTGTTTTGAGCTTTATGTTCACAGCTTCGTTGCTCTCGATTGCTGTTTTAAACAGAAAATTTAAAATTTTTAGCTAAATTATAATTTTTATCTACAGACGCCAAAAAATCAAATCAATTTAGATTGCTGTTTTAAAAAGGAAAATAAAAATTTTTAGTTAAATTATAACTTCTCTCCGACAAATGCCGGAGAGAACAATTATCTAATTTTTTAGGTATCTGTTATTAGTATTAAAAAAACTTATCATCAAATTTTTGTGTTATTTTTTCGAAAATAGCCAATAAACTATTGACAGATATTTTTATTTGCTATAAAATAAAAATGGGTTATACCCCGAGGCAGTTGAAAAAATAAAAATCACGATTTGATTAGCTTGATAAGTGCGAGAATAATGTTAATTGAGCGGTTTTTTAGTTTTTTTTTACAAACTGGCCTAGGTCATGGTCAATAATATTTCTTAATAAAAATTTTTTGGAGGTTAGTTATGAATTTTATTTCTAAGTTGTTTACTTTGTTTGCCGTATTAAATCTTTTGTCTTTAAATTCTGCCCTGGCGGATTCTAATCCAGTCGATAGTCAATCAAGTGCCCAAGAAGTTATGCTAACTAAAGAAAGTACTTCGGACGAAAAAAACAATGGTAAAGCTGTGAAGTCTGAACATAAGGGGATGGTGAGTACTTATGAAAAAAAAATGGCCTTTTCTTACGAGATTGATGATAATGGGAAATTAATAAATGTTAAAGATTTATATAAAGATAATGTGGATATTAACGATAAATCTAAAGATGGGGAAAATAAAAATGTAAATGTTTGTTCTTACCATCAAATAACTAGTTTTGAAATTTCTGATTACAATGATAATATAATCATTCAACTTGTCGGGAGAGAACAAAAAACTGTAAAAGAAAGTCTTGAGGCAGTTAAGTGTGATGAACAAAAAGACAACAACGAATCATCAGAGTCAGGAGTACAAAATAGTATTTCGACGCATGAGTCCGAGAACGAGAAATCTAGCGAAAATATGAAAAATAATGATAGAATCGATGAAGACTCAGAAGCTGAAGTAAAAAATAATACTTCAATGCAAGATCCCAACGAGGGGGCTAATGAAAATATGGAAAATAATGATGGAATTGACGAAGACTCAGAAATCGATGAAGAAAGTTATGAAAGTGAGGTTATGTAATAAAATACTTTAGAGTCTATTAATGAGAAACGGTAGAATATAAGTATTGAAATAACAAATAGAGATGTACGAAAAAATAGCATCTGTTTCCCAAACAAAAAAGTCTGCCAACGATAAGTAATTTGGAGGTGATGGGTAGCGATTCAAAGGTATAGAAAAGTAAATGGCGTTCTTTGGGTATTTACACGCGTGTAAACAGATGGGCTAAAAACAGCGTACTCAAATGAATATTTATATACTTACAAAAACAAGAGTATTGTTAGGCGATGACACTCGATTTGAGAATGTCAAAAAGCTATTGCTGTAAATAAAAAATGCTTATAAAAAAATAATTGCAAAGTAAAATCAAGGAAAGAGAAAGATTTAGGAAAACGTTTAGATTTACTATTAAGCTTAGTTAAGCTATCGTTAAAACATTGTTAAAAAGATAGATATTTTCTCCGGCGTCGCCGGAGAGATTGACTTAACTATTTTATTACTATATTTATACATGAAGATAATGTTTTATTAATTTATTACTTCTATTCATTTTGGCAATATCCCTTTAAAAAAAGTCTATTGAAAAATTTTTTTAAAACCGATATTATATCAAAAGTATGATTCGGAGGTTCTTTTAAACCATGAAAATTTCTTCTACTGAAATCAGAGATAAATTTTTGAGTTTTTTTACAAAAAACGGACATTTAGAAATTAAAGGCTCGTCAGTGATTCCTAAAAACGATCCTACTCTTTTGTATATAAACGCTGGTATGGCGGCAATTAAAAATTATTTTACAGGTGATGAAATTCCGGAAAAACGCGAGCTTTGCAACATTCAGCCGTGTATTAGAACTATTGATATAGATGACATTGGCGATAAGCATCATTTGACGAGTTTTCAGATGCTTGGCAGCTGGTCGATAGGCTCTTATTTTAAAGAAAAAGCCATTGAACTTGCGTTTGATTTTTTAGTTAATAATTTAAAAATTCCTGTTAAAAAATTATATGTTTCGGTCTTTTCGGGCGATGAAAAAATTAATTTACCATTTGATTCGGAATCTAAAAATGCGTGGCTTAAAGTTGGAGTTCCTGAAAATCATATTGTGGCTCTTGGAATGGAAGACAATTTTTGGGGGCCTGCCTCGCAAACTGGTCCGTGCGGACCCTGCACCGAAGTTTTTTATGATACAGAATCAGGGCAAGAATATATTCCGGGCGGGTTTTTCGATACAAAAAGATATATCGAAATTTGGAACGCCGGCGTTTTTATGATGCTGAATAAAAATTCTGAAAATTCTTTTAGTTCTTTGCCGTTTAACAGCGTTGATACCGGCGCCGGTCTTGAGCGGCTCAGCATGACTTTAAATGGACTCGAAAGCGTTTACGAAACCGATTTGCTTTTACCTATAAAAAATTTTATATCTTCATGTTTTGAATTCAAAAAAGAAAACGAGAGGAAAATTAGGATTTTAACTGATCATTTGAGAACTGTTTGTTTGATACTTTCGGAAAAACAAAAGATTTCCAACGAGGGCAGAGGCTATATTCCAAGAAAATTAATTCGAAAATGCATAGTTATTGCTCATAAAAATATAAAAGATAATAATTATGATTTAGTAAGAATAATTAAGTTTATAATAGATAATTTTAAAAATATAAATAAAAAATTCAAAGAAAATCAAGAATATATTATTTCTGCATTTTCGCAAGAACAAGATAAATTTAAAGATATTATAAAAATCGGATTTAAAAAATTAAATTATATAAAATTTGAAAAAAATAAAAAAATTTCAGGCGAGCTTGCGTTTGAGTTAGTCACAACCTTTGGTTTGCCGTTTGAAATTATCGAAGACTTTGCAAAAGAAAATTCGATTGTAATCGATAAACAAAAATTTAACAATTTAATTGAAAACCACAAAAATATTTCGCGATCAGATAATAAAAACTTAAATAATAATTTTGTAGATAATAAAATTTTTGAAAAAATTAATAATTTACCCAAAACTAGTTTTGTCGGTTATAATAAATTCGAAATTCAGACAAGTATATTAAAAATATTATTACCTGACGGTACTGAATTAAATTCTTCTGAGAATTATAAAGAAATTATTTTAATTTTACAAGATACTCCTGTTTATGCAAAAAGCGGCGGGCAAGAATCTGATACCGGAATAATTTCAGGAAAAAATTTTAGTGCTGAAGTTAAATTTGCAGTAAAAAATAATAATATTTTTATGCATTATTGCGAAATTAATTCAGGAATAATAAAATCAGGCGAAAAAATAAGTATAAGAATAAATCAAGAAAAAAGACAAAGTAATTCGAACGCACACTCGGCAACGCATTTACTCCAAAGCGCTCTGAAAAGTGTATTTGGCTCTGAAGTTCACCAGCAGGGTTCTAAAGTAGAAGAAGATTCTTTGCATTTTGATTTTAATTATTCTGAAAAAATCACACGTGAGCATATTTGCAAAATCGAAAAAATCGTTAATAAATATATTTGTGCGAATTTTAAATCAGAAATTTCTGAAATGAATTTAAAAGATGCGGTGGCTCAAGGTGCGACGGCGATATTCAGTGAAAAATATTCAAATTTAGTTCGCGTTGTTTCGTTTGGGAAAATTTCAAAAGAATTATGTGGAGGAACTCACGTGGATTTTACCGGGCAAATTGGCATGTTTATAATAATTTCATGTGAAAGCATAGGCAAGGGCATTAAAAGAATAACGGCTTTCACAGGTGAAAAAGCGCTTGAATATATTCAAAAATTTATGAATTATTCGATAAAATCGTGCGAAATTTTGCATACTAAGATCGAAAATTTGCCCCACCAAATTGAAAATAAATTAAATTCTAAGCCAAAGCCCGAAGTCATAAAAAAATTAC
>CAMNDS010000068.1 GCA_946535695.1 uncultured Clostridia bacterium
TAAGCTTGGGGTCAAGCGAGAACTTTCACAACCAGGGTAATTTTTATCAAACGAAAAATTAACTATTCAAAATCAAAATTATTTTATAGAAAATATTTCAGTTTTAGGGCCTGCAAGAGATAAAACTCAAGTCGAAATTTCCATGACAGATGCTCGAAAATTAAAAATAAATACAGAAATAAGAGAATCCGGCGATATCATTAATTCACCGGGGTGTGTTTTAATAGGTCCAAACGGAAAATTAAAAAAAAATCAAGGTGTTATAATTGCCAAAAGGCATATTCATGTAAATCCCAGCGATGAAATAGCAAAATTTTTCAAAAGCGGCGATGAATGTAATTTAAAAATAAAAACTAAGTTTAGAAGTTTAGTTTTTAGTCAAACTATCATAAGAATCTCAGATAAATTTAATTTAACTGCACATATCGACACTGACGAAGCTAACGCTGCTGGAATAACAGAAGAAACTTTTGGAGAAATATTTTAATTTTAAAAAATAAGTGCTCCCTGTATTGTTTCTTATCGAGAGCACTAATTATTCAAAATAAAGTTAATTTGTGTCAAAAACACTCCAAATATTGATAAATTAGTTTTTAATTATTTTCATCTCTTAATTGTTTTAAACGATTCCAATCTATTTCGGTCGTACCATAATTGTGAAGTTTTGCATAATTTTTTGCTTCACTTTTACTTCTGCATCTTAGGACGACCGCTCCAGATATGTCATCAATGACTTCGTACGGCTTATTACGATCATTACCGTGAGAATAAATCATACCACCGGAAATTTTATTTTCATCGTCTTTATTAATTTTACGAATTATTCCCATTTATATCACCTCCTTTATGTATATATTATATAATATAAATTCTAAAAAAACAAGTAAAATAATAGAAGTAGTATATTTATAAACGATTATTTCTGTGTACTAATATAGAGATAAAAAGATTTATATCATTTATTACAGTGTCGCCGTAGGGAAATATTTGTCTTTTTTTAGCAATGCCTAAAAAAGTTTATTGTTTGACAATCATTTAGAATTTTGTATAATAAAAAAAATAAGCCTTCGTAGTTAAATGGATATAACGGGGTCCTCCTAAGACTCAATTATAGGTTCGATTCCTATCGAGGGCGCCAATTGTAAAAAATCAAGCTCCAAATTTTTATGATTCTGCCAGAAAAAAATATAATTCTGTACTTTTTACTATTTTTAGTGTTATTTTTCTTTTTTTCATAAAAATTTCTCTCCGTATCCGCCGGAGAGAAATTTAAAAAAAATCAAATTATTTCTTTGAAGAAAAATTTATTATCTATAAGCAAAGCTGAAATATTATCTTTATATTCCTGCCAAATTGACGTTGCCAAACTTTTTGTATATGGGTTACTAACATATTGATTTTCAGGATCTAAATCATCCTTGATCGACGTGCATAATACGTATTTATAAAAGCTAAGAGCTGCCGCGGCTGAAGTTAATTCTTCTTCGTGTTCGCTTTCGATAATATCTTTGCGAAGTTTTGAACTTATTTCGTTCATAGAATCTCGGCAAATGGGGGTCCATTTGCTCAAAGCTTCCCCCGAGATGCCTGATAAATTTGAAAATTTACTTATTACGTCTTCGATTATCAATTTGAGCCTCTAAGATATTATTTAAAAATAGATTATGAAGAAGACGATGGTAAACTTATAATTTTAATTGCTCCGGCAAAGATTTTGGCAAATCCGGCTCGGACGCTTATGCCGGCTTTTTCGATTTGTTTATCGATTAACTTATTGTAGTCAAGAGTCACTTTGCCTGATTGAACCATCTGGATAGCACAATTTTTATCTAAACCTATTATTGTGTTTGCATTTACCCATGGGCTACATATGAGCTTTGCGCCAAGAGGAGTAATATTTCTGCCCGTGCCTTGAAAATCAAGTCCTGCCTGAGCATCTTTCATCTCGTTTAAAGCTAAAATTTTTTTTGCTATGTCATATCTTGTTATGATAACATTCATGTTATATGGCTTTAACGCCAACCAAAGTGTAAGCAAAGAATCATATGATACACTCGACACTGATTGTGGAGTTGTTCCCGTTTGCATTACAGTAATTGCATCTTTAAGTTGTTCGTTGAGTATATCGAATCCTATTTTGCGCAAAATTACTGATATTACGTCTAGATTTTGAAATCTTAATGCTTCATATGTCGAGGTTAATAAACGTCCGTGCTTTTTTAATGAAATTAAATTAGTATTTGTTGTTATATTTATCTCAGGTAGGTAACCGGATTCTTCAACTTCATTACCAGAAAAGTTCAGACCTTCCAAGTTGGAAGTTACAGTTCTATAATCCAGAGTGTTTACTGTACTTTTTGTTGCGACCACAGCGGGAAGTATGTCACTATAATAATATAGACCTTTTTCTAATGATCTATTAATGAATTCCGGGAATAAAACTGCCGAAACAGGACTTAAAAAAAACTTTTCAACGTTATCACAATTCGGACCGCTTACTCTTATGTCAAAACGTTTTAATTGCCTTTGATAAGCGTCTAAATTTTCAAGTTCTGTACCTCTGTATTGCTCCGAAGGATCAAGTTCTTCTAAAACATCAGTGAAGCTTTTGTTGCAAACGTTGTACATATCTTTTTCAAGTTTTATATTGTTGTAGTTCATATTTTTACTCCTATTAAATTAAAAATTATAAATTATAAATAATTAAAAATAAATTTTAAATTTTGAATTCTAAAAATTCATTTGCACCTGTTTTATCAAAGTCAGGCGCGAGTTGAGATTTTATCAAATTATTTTTCGAAAAATTTTTCTGTAAATTTTTCAAATCTTCATAATCAAGAGAGTCAGTTATTTTTTTAACAGTATTATTATTTAAATTTTGATTAAAAAATAATAAATTTTTTGAAACGCTTTCTCTCATGTTATTAATATATTCTCGGCCTATTTTAATCTCGTTTTCCATATTTTTGATAATATTATAAAGATTTTTCATGCCTTTTTTATTAGATTCATGTTTGATTTTTTCGATAATATCAAGTGAATTATTATATTCTTGATTATAATTAGAATTTGAATTCGAAAAAGTCTTGATAACTCCGGCGGCGACCTGCGCAGGAACGGCAACAAATGACCATTCGTAAGCATCAATCGGATTTTCTAAAATCGCATGACATAAAACTTGATTTTTACCGTTAAAATAATTTTTATTTTTTATGTGATGGCAAATATTTATGTTATCGCCGCATATAGAACATGTTTTCTTTTCAACGCGGCACCTAATGCTGATTTCTTTTTTGATGCCGGAATCGATTTGCATGATAATTTCTTCGCTATTTTTAGTCTTCGGAATATACGCTTTGGCGATTAATCTTTTATAATTTTCACCCAAAGAATTTTTAATTTTTAAAGTCTGAATTTTGCACGAAAAAATTCTTGCCAGTTGCTTTTCAGATTTTGCATCATGATCTAAAATTCCGGTTTTGCCTTCGAATAATTTCGCAAGAGCTTCGAGTGATTCGCTCGTAAAGCGCTCGTAATCTCTGTCTATTTCGTTATCGCACAAAACAAGCGAAAAAACATAGACTTCTTGTTTATTAAGTTCGCGTTTGGTGTATTTATTTATTAAATTAATGTCTTCGTCAGAAATAATTTCTGATTCGGGCAATACGAATCCTTCTTTCATGTTAAACTCTCCTAAATTTTATTTTTATTTTTGCTAATAAAAGCTTCGTTTTTGATTTTTATTTCTTCAGTTCTGGCTTTTAAAAGCTCTGCATTTGCAGTTCTTAACTCGTCTTTTAGATTTATATAAGCCCATTTGATTTTAAAATCTGTTTTGATTTTTTTTAAATCAAGCCAAGTATTGCAAATTTTATTAATAACAGGATTGAGTATTCTGCGATAAGATTCGAGTTCGCTATTTAAAATTTCAAGCTGCTGAACTGCCATAGATTCTGTCGTACTCCAAGAAAGTCCAAGCAAAAACGGCGGAATCGAGAATTTACTTATAATTTGCTCAAGAATTTGCCGTACAGGCACTTTGCTATCTAAAACCTGATTATCAGCGCCTATTACTTTAATGCTCACATCGCCGACGGCGATAAAATCAGTTGGAGTTTCGTTTTTCATGGCTTTACTCCATTCAGAAGCAATAAGTTCGGCGCGTTCTTTTGTATAAACTTGTTCGCTCGAATCATTTGGAGGCTTATAAGTCACTGCAAATCTTGCGTTGCCGACTCGCTCCCAGTTGTTGCCAATGCTTGCAAAAATTTTTAATAAAATTCTGCTGATAAACGGCAAACCTTTCATGATAGAATTCCCATAAATATTTTCAGGCTCAGGATTTAAAACCGAAGTTATTATTAATTCCGGGTGATTTATTTCGATTAATTTATTTTGTGATTTTTTATAAATTTTAAGCTCTAACTTTTCGGGATTTGATTTTAATATAATATTTTTAAGCGAAGCATTATAAAGCGCGAAAATATTATTAAAATTAGAATTCGGAATAATTTCGCTGATTGCCGTGCCGTAAGTTAAAAGCTGATTTAAATGCACAAAAATAAAACTGTCGATTCCGGTTGAACACGTGCCGACTTTTACGTTTTGCAAAAATTTATTAATCATAAAAGCCGTGTTTTCGTCTTCGCATTCGATATTAAAAGTGCCGATTAATCTTACGAGCTTCGAAATAGCGGCATCTATTACCGGAATAGCTTCTCTCAGAGCCGAATACAAATTTAATTCAAACTTTGATAACGAGCTATAATTATAATTTTCTATTTCTTCAAACGGATGTGTTTTTTTGATATTAACAGCAGTTTGGACTGAAATTTTAGGATTTTGCTTTTTTTTAAAAAAATTCATTTTGGCCTTTCTATACTAGAAATATTTAAAAAAATAAATTTTATTATAATTTTTAAATTTAATTTATAATTAAAAAATATTTTTATTTATTATCTTGTTAAAGACATTGCAAAAAATAAGCTATTATTAATATTAAAATTATTAGTGCTGACAAAATATCTTATATCGTCCATCGCGTGGTCGTTTTCTTTTATTGGGCAGTCGTAATTTTTATTCGAATCCCATTTATATAAAGCAAACTCGCGAATAGAATCTTGACAATTTTTGCAGATCTTAATTTTTTCTGTTTTAAGTGCTTCGGTAACGTTTCTTATTCCGTCTAAGACATTATTTTTGGCCGGCATAACTTTAAATTCGTTTTTTTGATTAATAAGTGCAATAAAACTCGCAGCTGAAGGGTCGATTATAAAAA
>CAMNDS010000069.1 GCA_946535695.1 uncultured Clostridia bacterium
AGGCTCGAAATTTTCAATTTCCTCTTCCCTATCGTTTATGACTTTAAGGGCAACAGACTGAACTCTGCCTGCCGATAATCTTTTTTGAATTTTTTGGCACAAAAAAGGGCTTAATTTATACCCTACAATTCTATCCAAAATTCTTCTTGCCTGTTGCGAACCGACCATCAAGTCATTTATCATTTGTGGATTTTTGATACCGGTTTCGACTCCGAACCTAGTTATTTCATTAAAAAATACTCTATTTTTGGCATTTTTGTCAAGTTTTAAGATATATGCCAAATGCCAAGCAATAGCTTCGCCTTCACGATCGGGGTCAGTAGCCAAAAAAATATTTTCGAACTTTGCAGCTTTTTCTTTAAGCTTTTTTACTAGTTCTTTTTTTTCTCTTATGATGCTATAAGTGGGTTCAAAATTTTCTTTTATATTTACTCCCAACCGAGTTTTTGGCAAATCCCTCACGTGCCCCATCGATGCTACGACTTCGAATTTAGCGCCCAAATATTTTTTTATGGTCTTAGCTTTTGCAGGTGATTCAACTATAACAAGATTATTTTTTGTCAATTTCTATATCTCCAAAAATAAAAGACTCATTTTACATTATAATTAGCAACAATAAAAGTCAATATATTTTATAGTATCACTAAAAAAAATTATATATTTATTCCGGCGGTGCAGGAGAGATTATTTCTATCCTAACTGCAATGCCCAAAAATATTTATGATTTTGTTTTAAAACTTGAATTTTTTTTATTTCATGATATGATTTATAAGTCTTGATTGTTTAGGTAACATTCGAGATTTGAACTGTTAAAATTTTTTGGAGGTAGATTTTATGAACAAGAACAATTTAAGACGAATTGCAGTTTTTATGGCTATAGTGGCGGCATCACCGCAGATGAAAACGAGTGCTAGCATTGCGCTTAAATATGGCGGACCTGGTTTTTGGGAGAAAAAGCCTGTAGTTATCAAGCATAGGTCTGATAATAAGGAGTTTTATAAAAATCCAAAAATTATGGTGCCGGCAGTTGCTGGCGGAACAACACTTTTGACCAGCACAATACTTCTTTCGCTCTATGGTGCCGGGGTCATTGGCAAAAAAGAAAAAAGCGATGAAAAAGTAAATGTGAATATTACAGGAAATATTCAAGGCGAAAATAAGAAATCCCCATTCCAAGACTATTGGAAAGTTGTTGAAAAAATAGAGTCAGGCGACGTTTGTGATTTCTGCACGGGAGAAGCTTATTATGCCTCCGAATATGATTCTTTTAAGGTTAGCGAAAATGGTATAGATAACGACAATCCACAAAAGCTAACAATTTGCAAAAAGTTGGCAGAGGATTTAAAACAATATGCTTCACAATTTGAACAAGTACTATATTACAAAAAATGGAATTTGAGAATTGATGCAAATAATGGTCGATTGCATATATGTATTTATTATAATACCGCAAAAAAACAATATGAATTTAAAGTTTGCAGTTCTAATGATCAAAAAACTTACAAATTCAATGTAAAAAAAATATAAAAAAATAGTATAAAAGAGTTAAATCATTTTCTCCGTCATCGCCGGAGAATTTATGTTTTGCTTAATTTTTTTAATTTTATGATAATTTATAAATTGACAAACATCGTAATTATTGATAAGATAAAAATATTCTAAAAAAGGTTTGGAGGGATTGAATTATGAAATATTCAAATTTAAGAAAAAATGCGGCTTGTATACTATCTGTTTTTAGTTTGGGGACAAATTCTAAGTTAGAAGGGATGAAAAATTCATCAATTCCATCTGGTAAAATACATCGAATAAATGAGGAAAAATTAAATGAAGAAATTAACAAAAATATAGAAAATAAAAATAGATATAAAGAAAATTTTGCTAAACTTAAAATTGACACTTATATTCCTAATATTTCTCAACAAGCTAATGGTAAAAAACAAATTACGAAATCTATAATTAGCTTATTGATAGGTTTGGGTATTATTGCAGGTTTAGGATGGGGAATAAAATCACTTGTAAGTGTTTTGTGGCAAAGGATTGTGCGAGGTGTGCACATGAAATACAGCACATATCATAAAGAAATGATACGTTATTTAAATGAACTTGGTAACTTTACTCCATTTCATGTTATGGGTGATGGTGTAACTACCAAGTCATCAAAAGACAGTAAAGCAAGGATGTATTATGTCAACAACTATGATAATCAAGCTAAAGTTTCTGTTGAAGCAATGTCTAATGGCGAAACAGTTGCAATAATTTTTGGTAAAGGCGATAAAGATATTACCGTTGAAAAAATTAGTGAAGGAATCAAGAAATTATGTATTATTGCAGGCGGATGCGTAAAGATTTGTAACGCCCATAATGTCGAATTTTTTTATACAAAATGTTCCAATTTGATTATAAGTAAAGAAAACATTAATGATAGCACTACCTCATGTCTTAAAGAAGCAATTTTAAACATCAGAAATCTTAGTTTTGAAAATGAAGATAACAAGTTTAATGTCGTCGGTTCTGACAACCTGTTGGACTTGATAAATAGCAAAAAAATTAGTTTTTTGGGTGGTTCAACGAGTGGTGCTAATTATAAAACGATAAAAGGATTAATATCTAGTAATGGCTTTGGAGAAAATAATTGGTTTACTGTTTATCGTGAAGAAAATTCAAGCGGCAATAAATAATTTATAATTTTCTTGTGTTATCCAAAACCAATGTTTGATTTTTTATTTATAAATAGAAATTATCTTTTTAATAAGTTTAGATTTGAAAAGTTAGATGCTTTTTGTTGGCAGTGATAATTTGCTGAAATAAGGGAGAAGAAGTTGTGCAAAATTTGTCCGCTTTTTAGTGGAAGCGAGGGAAACAGTACTTATGTTAAAACCAAAAATTTATCTTTTTTGATAGATGTCGGCAGAAGTTGCAAGCAAATAGAAAATAGTATAAAAAAAAATGGTTTTAATCCGTATGATGTAAAGTTTATATTTGTAACTCATGAACATAGTGATCATACTAGTGGGCTTAGAGTTTTTGCAAAAAAGTTCGGAACTAAAATTTATACCTCAAAAGGAACGATAAATGCACTTGAAAAAAAAAATATTTTAGATAAACAAGTAAAATATGAAATTATAGAAAAATCAGGTATAAGTATTGACGGTATTAATATAGTTCCATTTGAAACTTCGCATGACTGTAATCAAAGCTATGGATATTCTTTTATATTAAATAAAAATAAGGCAAAAATTTCATTTTGTTCTGATTTGGGAGTAGTCTCAAACGAAGTTTTAAATTCGATACTAGGCTCAAATTTAATTTTTATTGAATCCAATCATGATATAGAAATGCTTAAAAACGGACCATATCCTTGGTATTTAAAAAAAAGAATTCTTTCAGATATAGGACATCTTTCAAATAATGCATGCTCAGAAGTTTTAAGCAAATTAATTTTAAATGGTACCAAAAAATTCGTCCTTTGCCATTTAAGTAGCACAAATAATACACCTGAAATTGCTTATAATTCTGCCTTTAAAGCGCTTGAAAATACCGGAATCAGAGATTTTGATTTATATGTTGCACCCAAAGAAAATATAGGTAAAATTAATATAAGTATTTGATATATACATACACATAAAGTGGGCATCGCCAAATTACGCTTGACAAATTTTTTTCATTGTTATATGATTAAAACCGGGTGTTTACCCAAGTAATATTTTGAATTTTAAATAAGGTGGTTTCCATGAAGAAATTTGGTAAAGATAAAATCGCGTTATTTCTCGCTTGCGCGTCAGTTTTAAGTGATAAGAACTATGCTATGGATAAAAACAAAGCTCAAAACTTGCAAATAGCTGCGGAAGTAAGGGAGAAGGCAAGTTCTTGTTCTAAAGAATACCTAAATTGGTTAAAAATTTTAGTGAGTGTTGGCGGAGTTGCTTCGGCTGTTATGGTTTATAACGAAATTATGGGCGGGATTTATGGTACATATTGGTATTTGGGCAAATATTCTATTGTAAATTATCTTAGGCAGTCAAGTAAGCATTTAGATGCTTTATTGAAAAAGTTTGAAGATGCGTCTAAAGACTCCTATGAATATTTTAAGGAACACAAGCAATTTTTAATTGATATTTATACAAGTGTTTTTAAAAGGCAATATAATTTTATTATTAAATATAAAGAGCAAATTGAAAAACTAAAGTCAATTATAAGTTTTATTCTTGAACCAAATATTGCAAAAAATATAAAAGTTCGACTTCATGAATACGGTAAAAACAATCGAGCATACAGATTCTGTATTGATGAAAAAGATGAGTTTGAATTGTTAAAGGGGAAAAATAGTGCTTTACTATATTATGGAGATAAACAGGTTCTTAAAATCGATTTGCAAGAAGCCAAACACAAAAATTAAAATAACTTGTAAAGCCATGATATGAATTAAACTCCTTTTAAAACTGAAAAATTGAATTAGAAAGATTCCCTCTGGCTATGCCGGAGATGTTTTTTCTTTTTTTATTAATAGCCAAAATTATTTGACGCCATCTTTTGAAATATCTTCAGGCAAAGATAACATACGTTTTTCAGGTTTAAAAAAACCACGTGGTCCACCGAAACCACGATGCCAATTTTCTTCAGCAATATTATTTATAACTTCCTGAGCTTTTTCTCTAGTTGGAAAGCTATCAAGTACTCTTGAAGAAATAACATTAAATTTGCCGTCTTTTTCTTTTATGCTTAAAAGTCCTTCGCCCGAAACTTTACTCACGTCGATTTTTTTGTTTTCATTATTATTTTTCATATACATCATCTCCTTGTCTTTATTAAAAATCCAATTTTTAAATTTTTTATAAATACTTGGATGACTACTTATATAGCTTTGATTTTCATTATCTTTAGAATTTTTACCACTCATAATTATCATCTCCATTTTTATGTTTTTGTTTTATTTTTAATACGACTATCCGTTACGCTGTACTGAATTTTTTTAACGCTGTAAAAGCATCTTCCATAGATTCAAAACTACCAAGCACTTTTGTGGAAATAACATCTTTTGTTTTTTGAATGTTTACAAAGCCTCTGTCATCCCTTCTTATAATTACGCCCGATAAAGAAATAACATTAAATTTGCCGTCTTTTTCTTTTATGCTTAAAAGTCCTCCACCCGAAACTTTACTCACGTCGATTTTTTTGTTTTCATTATTATTTTTCATATATATCATCTCCTTGTCTTTATTAAAAATCCAATTTTTAAATTTTTTATGAATACTGGG
>CAMNDS010000070.1 GCA_946535695.1 uncultured Clostridia bacterium
CAGTTTCGAAATAAATCTATTATAGAAATATAAAAGATTTACATCCAACGCCACCGGAGGGAAATTTTGTTTTTTATTTTTCAAGTACGTGTATTAAAATGAAAAAAATCGAAATTTTTGATATTATGAAACAAGGTAGTGAATAAAATTGATTCCAAAGTGGGAAAAAATACCCAATTTTGCAGTAAATAAAATCGTAAAAAAATATTATAGTTACATAATTTTGAAAAAAAAATCACTTATTTTAAAACGAATCCTAGATATTTTACTTTCTTTTTTACTTATTATTATTTTATTAATTCCCATGATCATTATCAGTTTTGCCATAAAAATTAATTCTAAAGGTCAAATTTTTTATAAACAAAAACGCATAACTCAATATGGAAAAGAATTTGTTATATTAAAATTTAGAACTATGTATGAAAATTCTGATAAATTAGGTTTTTTAACTTGTAGCAATGATTCAAGAGTAACTAAAATAGGCAAAATACTTAGAAAATTCAGACTCGACGAATTTCCACAATTAATAAATATTTTGGTTGGGGATATGACTTTTGTAGGGACACGACCGGAAGTCCCAAAATATGTTGAAAAATATACGAGCGAAATGCTTGCAACGTTGCTTTTACCGGCAGGGCTAACTTCGATTGCAAGTGTAAATTTTCGAGATGAATCGGAATATTTGAGAAATTCTTCAGATTCTGATAAAATATATTTAGAAAAGATTCTTCCGGAAAAGATGAAGTATAATCTTGAATATTTAAATAATTTCAGTATTTTTTTGGACATAAAAGTTATGTTTTTAACTGCTTTAAAGATATTTAGTATTTTGAGGTAATTTGTGAAAAAAATATTATTTTCTCCACCAGATATAACTCAACAAGAAGTTGATGCTGTAACCGAGGTTTTAGAATCTGGCTGGATAACAACGGGGCCTAAAACAAAAGAGTTTGAAAAAAAAATTTCAGATTTTTGCAATACAAAAAAAACCATATGTATGAATTCTGCAACTGCCTGTATGGAATCTGCTTTGCGATTGTTGGAAATTGGACCTGGCG
Source organism: uncultured Clostridia bacterium (assembly GCA_946535695.1). Taxonomy (GTDB): domain Bacteria; phylum Bacillota; class Clostridia; order Oscillospirales; family Acutalibacteraceae; genus Improbicoccus. The sequence continues at coordinate 1,059 of CAMNDS010000070.1, forward strand.
ATGAAGTGATAGTCACACCTTATACTTACACAGCTTCGTGTTCTGTAATATACCATGTTGGCGCTAAACCAGTTATGGTAGATTTATCTGAAGATTCTTTTGAAATGAATTATGAAAAAGTTTCATATGCAATAAACGAAAAAACTAAGGCTATAATCCCAGTTGACCTCGGCGGGGTTTTGTGTGATTACGATAAGATTTTTGAAATTATCAATTTAAAAAAGAATATTTTTAAACCCAGAAACAAGTTGCAAGAACAAATTGGTCGGATTTGCGTGCTTGCGGATTCCGCACACAGCTTTGGAGCAAAATATAAAGGTAAAATCAGTGGCGAGATAGCTGACTTTACCGCTTTTTCTTTTCATGCCGTTAAAAATTTGACTACCGGTGAAGGCGGTGCTCTGACGTGGAATTTAAATAATATTAAAAATGAAAATATTTACGAAAAATTATCGCTAATTTCATTACATGGTCAAAATAAAGACGCGTTGGCAAAAACTCAGCTTTCAAGCTGGGAATATGATATACTTACGCTGGGTTATAAAAATAACATGACGGATATTATGGCAGCTATTGGTATCATTCAACTTGAAAGATATGAAGAGTTAATACAAAAAAGGCGTAATTTAGCCAGAATTTATAACAATTTAATCGAAAATTTAGAAGTAGATATTTATCAAACTGATGCAAAACTTGAAGATTCTAATATTCATCTTTATATTTTAAGACTTAAAAATAAAGACGAAGATTTTAGAAATAAAGTAATCGAACAAATGGCAAACTTGGGAATAGCTACAAATGTACATTATAAGCCCCTTCCGCTATTTACTGCTTATAAAAAAATGGGATTTAATATAAACGATTTTCTTAATGCTTTTAAGATGTATGAAAATGAAATTACATTGCCGCTTCATACTTTAATGCAACCGGAAGACGTGGAAATAGTATGTAAAAATTTAAAAAAAATAATCAATTAAAAACATGATTTTAAAATTAAATAAAAATATATTTTATAATGTTAGCCTGTTTAGAATATGTTATACAATTTCGCTACTTTTTGAGATTATAGCTATACATCCTATAGAAACTCTTGCCGGATGGATAAATGGAATTACTTTTATTTGGGGAATTTTTATATGTATTCATATGATGTTCTATGAATCTTATAAATTTAAAATAGAAAACAAAAATATTGCATTTTTATTTATAATTTTAGGCATTTTTACATCATGCTTTAATTTTTCGAACAATATTTTGATGAATTTAATAACGATTTTAAATAATTTTTTTTGTATTTTTTTATTTTTAGGTATGAATAAAAATACAAGCAAAAATAGAGTTAATGCCGAAATGAATTTTATGTTTAAATTTATAGTATATTTTAGTTTTTTGGTTTCTATTTTTAGTATTTATATACTTTTTGCATATAAAAACATAAATTTTATGGGACATGACATCGGTATATCACAAAACAGATTTTTTGGAATAACAACTAATCCAAACCAATTAGCATTTTTATCAGTAATATCAATATTTTCTTGTAATTTGTTGCAAGATCCATATTTTAAAAATAAGTTTGAATTTAATAAAATTTTCTTAAAAATATGTACTACTTTAAGTATTGTAACTCTATTCTTAACAGATTCAAATGCAGCATTCATTTTTATAACAATTTATTTATCAATAAGATTATTTTACGAAAATTTTTCAAGCTATGATAAAATAAAAAATGTAAATTTTTTGCGAGAAATTATTTTTGTATTTATGTTCATTACTTTTATAGTTTCTGGTTCCTTCCTTGCAAGAATGGGATGCCAAAAACTTGTAACTAAAATAGTAAATTCGCAAAAAATCAATGAACATCTGTCCGAAGAACAAAAAATTCTTCGTCTTGATGATTTTAAAGAACCGTTAAAGATTGGACGTGGCAACCATGAACTAAGTAGCGGTAGAATTTTACTTTTTAAACAGGGTATAAAACTATCTAAAATACATCCTATTATAGGGATTGGACGTGAAAATTTGTATTACTATTCAAAAATTTATATTGATAATGGGTTGGCGTTTCCCAATAATCGAGCTGATTTACATAATATTTATTTAACTATTATAGTTTCATACGGCTGGGGCGGATTTATACTTTTTATGATATTAATATTATCGTTATTTTATAAAATCGCTTATGAAATATTCATAAACATACATAATAAAAATTCAAAATTCATTTCTAAATTATTTGCAATTATAATCGCTTATTTTGCTTATGCCAATTTTGAAGTTGGAATTTTATCTGGAATAGCGTTTGCAGATGTTTTAATATGGTTATATCTTGGATATGCTATGATGTTTATAAATCCAAACAAAAAAACTAATTTTTAGGAGATTTTTATGAATCAAAGAGTAGGAATTGGTTATGATGTCCATAAACTTGAACAAGGTACCAATTTAATTATCGGAGGCGTGAAAATTAAAAGCGAATATGGTTGCGTTTCGCACAGCGATGGCGATGTACTTACGCATGCTGTAATTGATGCAATTTTAGGAGCGTGCTGTAAAAAAGATATAGGATATTATTTTCCTCCAACTGATCAAAAGTATAAAGATATAAATAGTTTAATATTACTAAAAAACACATTAAACATTATATCAGATTTTCAAATTGTCAACCTTGACTGTACAGTAATTTTACAATCTCCAAAGCTTCTTGAATATCGTGAAAAAATTCAAGAAAATTTGGCAACAAGCTGCAACATTTCACAAGAAAAAATAAATATTAAATTTAAAACTGAAGAATCTTTAGGTTTTACCGGGAATATGCAAGGTATAAAGGCAATCGTTGTGTGTTTGGTAGAAAAACTATTAGAAAAAAATGGTGCTGGTAATCGGACTTGAACCGATACGACATCTCTGCCGAGGGATTTTAAGTCCCTTGCGTCTACCTATTCCGCCATACCAGCATTTGCCCAAAAATGGGCAAAAATTATTCTATAATTTTAGTTACAACACCTGAACCAACAGTTCTTCCACCTTCACGAATAGCAAACCTCAAACCTTCCTCAACTGCAATAGGAGTTATCAACTCAACGTTCATTGTGACATTGTCACCAGGCATACACATTTCAGTTCCAGAAGGCAAACTTATAACCCCCGTAACATCAGTTGTTCTAAAATAAAACTGAGGTCTATAATTGTTGAAAAACGGAGTATGACGACCACCTTCCTCTTTTTTCAAAACATAAACTTGCCCTTCAAACTTGGTATGAGGATGTATGGTTCCGGGTTTAGCAATAACTTGTCCCCTCTCGATATCATCTTTTTCAATTCCACGGAGAAGTACACCAATATTATCCCCCGCCTCGGCGGAATCAAGAAGCTTTCTAAACATTTCAATACCAGTAACAGTACTTTTTTTGGATTCACCCATACCAACAATCTCAACTTCTTCGTTCATATTAAGTTTTCCACGCTCGACTCTACCTGTCGCGACAGTTCCACGACCGGTAATTGTAAAAATATCTTCGATTGGCATCAAAAATGGCTTATCAGAATCTCTTTCAGGAGTTGGAACAAACTCGTCAATTGCTTTCATTAATTCATGAATACAAGCGTACTCAGGAGCAGATGGGTCTTTAGAATTAGATTCCAAAACTTTTAAAGCTGAACCTTTTATGATTGGAGTATCATCTCCAGGGAACTCATATTCATTCAAAAGTTCACGAATTTCCATTTCAACTAAATCTAACAATTCAGGATCATCAACTTGGTCAATTTTATTCATAAAAACAACTATATGAGGAACGCCAACCTGACGCGACAAAAGTATATGTTCACGCGTTTGAGGCATTGGACCATCCGCAGCTGAAACGACTAAAATTGCTCCATCCATTTGAGCAGCGCCGGTAATCATATTCTTAACATAATCCGCGTGACCCGGGCAATCAACATGTGCGTAATGCCTTTTTTCAGTTTCGTATTCAACATGAGCAGTATTAATCGTAATACCTCTTTCACGCTCTTCAGGCGCCTTATCAATACTGTCATAAGCAAAAAATTGTGCTTTGCCTTCAAAACTCAAAACTTTAGTAATTGCAGCAGTTAAAGTAGTTTTTCCA
>CAMNDS010000071.1 GCA_946535695.1 uncultured Clostridia bacterium
AAAAGACATCTCTGAAAATTCTTTTTTATTATCTGAAAATTCATCCATGTCGGATAATTTTTTTAAAATATCCATTTCGTAAGCATATTTGTCTTTATTATCTTTTTCACATTGGTCTTTCCCTATTTCGATCTTGTCTTTTATTTCTGATTCAAAAATTTGAATCAGATCTTTTATCTGTTTTCTCACATAAGATATCTGTTTAGAAATTTTTGGTACAACACGATTTATATAAATATCTCTCTCTAAAAGCCAAATTTTATCTAAAAATTTTTTTGAGTTTTTATAACGCTTTTTAAAATAATTATTGAATTCTGTTAATATACTTTTTAGCGCTGGTGCTTCAGGTGCCTCAGTACCGACTGATACTGATGCATATCGTTCTGGTATACTACGTTCTAGAATTTGTTTTGGATCAACATTTTTTTCATCACCAAGATATTCATACAATTTTATAAGCTTAGCTCTTTCAAGATAATAATTTTTAAGTTTTTTGGCATTTGAAAGATTTATTGCTGTATTATTCTTTTCGGATATGTTTTTATTATCTTCTTCGTTATTATTTTTATTCTCATCTTTAGACTTTTCTAAAAAATTTATATACCAATAAGGGTCGTAAAATATTTTTTTTGCATTTTCGTTTCCACTTGCAGAATTATCATCATTTTTATTTTTATCACCTTTTTGCTCTTCTTCTTTATCTTCACTATCCACATTAACAGCTCCAATATCTTCTATTTGATTTTCTAAATTAGAAATCATTTTAACCAAAAAACCACAATATTTTTTATACTGTTTTTTATCACTTCCTGTGAAAAAGCTTTTAATTCCTTGTTTAATTTTGCTAAAAATACTGCTACTTGCTTTGCCACCTTTTTCCCCTTCATTTTCTGTATCTGTATCTGTGTCCGTGTCTGTATCTGTATCTGTATCTGTATCTGTGTCTGTGTCCGTATCTGTGTCTGTATCTGTGTCCGTGTCATCATCATTATCGTTTTTTTTAACTTTATTATCAACTTTACTATGGCAAAAATCCAAATCCATGTTAGCCATATCAAATAAATATTGAAGCAACACTTTTTTTACATTATAAATTTTTTTTATTTTTTTTGACGCATCATCCGATGTTGCTTTTTCCTTTAAATTCTTCAAATAACTTTTTTCCCCATCTCCTCCTAATACTTCGTCATCTCCATCATCACTACCAAGGACTTTTTCCAACTGACTGAAATTGGCATCCAAAAATTTTTGCAAATTACTGTTACTGCCCAATGAATTAAATTTTCCCAATTCTTCGTCCTTTAATTTGCCTAAAAATGTCATAGTACTATAATCTTCTTTGTAATCATTTAGAATGTTATAATTATTATTTTCATCTTTATATTCTTCTTGCAATTTTTCAATTCTTTTTTTAGCAGCCTCATATCTATCATCCTCAGAAAAAACTTCATCATGATCACTGGATGAATCATTATTCGATTTGCTTTTTTCATTTTTTCCACTTTTTTCATTTATTCCTTTAATTTCTTTCTTCGAAAATTTATACCATGCATCACGATAGCTTAAACTTTTTTTTACTTTTTCATCTTTTTCATCATTTCCAAAGCACTTTATCCACTCATCTTTTTGATTTCCTACTTGTTCATACTCTTCCAGTGATATTTCCGTTTTCATGTCACCAGGATTTTTTAAAAATGGCAAAAAGTAATCCTGAAAGAAATCAGTTCTCACTTTTATAACTTCTTTTTCATCTTTCTTATTAATATTACCAAAATCCATATTCTGGTTTGGCTTTTCTTTCATTACTCCATTGTGGTCAAAATTTTCAACCACTTTTTTCAAGTATTCTTGTCCAAAATCTCGAATTTTAGTTCTACTACCCTCTTTTGCATAACTCATTAATGAATCGCTATTACCACTTACATCATTATAAAGTGTGGTCAAATTGTCTTTTGAATACAGAGAAAGATTTTCATCTAATTTTTGTACGCCCATAATTCTCACCATCCAATCTTAAATTTTTTATTTTTTAATTATATTCTTCTTGCAATATTTGGCAATGTTTCTGAATATTCACTAGCTGATTTTACCACACCTGATACTGTTTCGGCAACGTTTGTGCCCTTTATCATAGCCCAATTAGCTGTTCCCAAGGTATCTACAACATCGTCATCATCAGCCAACATATATTTCTTAAATTTAGCTAACTCTAAAGTTACATCAGCAGAAAGCGGTTCGCCGTAAGGTGAAAAGGAATCATAACTACATGAAACTTTGACAATATTAGAAAGATAAGCTAAAGGTCCCCATTTGAATAAAACTACATATTGAGAATTTTTGTATTTATATAATTTAGATATTATTGTTACTTCATCTAAATTTAAAGGAATGGGATACAAACCGTCCCTTGTTAGCAATTTATATTCGTCTACAATATTAAATCTTAATGTAAACGACATAGTATCCTCACTTGAACTTTTGATGTTACCGCTTTTTGCTACTTCGTTCCAATCTACATCGCTTGATTTACTTCTTTCATACTTATCTGGATTTATCTGCACAGGTAAATTATCAATAAGAGAAAATCTTTCTGGCACATTTGTGTTAACAGAATCATACTTAAAAACATAAATTCTTGCACGGACAACCGATGAAAAATCATAAAGAAGACTGTTTCTATAGGATAATCCTGTTATGTCTCCGTCACCTTTTATTGCACCTTTAACTGCTTTAATTCCACTTTTGACCTGTTGTATTTTATCTTGGATACCACTAGCTATTTTACTACCGCCGATCTTTGAAAGCCCTTTTTTAGCAATACTGCCAAGAAGTCCCATATTTTATCCTCCAAATTGTAAATATAGTACTAAAAATAATAATTGATAATAGAAAAAATGTCAAAAAATATTTTGAAAGCTATAAAATGGGCAGTTACCTCCATGTATGGATGTACAGAATATAAAAAATTTAAATCATTTTCTCCGGCGACGCCGTAGAAAATATCTATTTTTTTTAGCAATGCCAATGCCTTTTTTAGCCAATCTTATTAATTTAACACTAAATCAAAAAAGTCGTATGGTTCTCAAATTTGATATTTTTTTTGATTTACATATAATCTTTTGCAGATTTTTAGCAGGAGAAGATAACATATGAAGATTGGTCTTTTGGGATTGCCAAATGTCGGTAAAAGTGCATTATTTAATGCTCTGACCGGATCATCAGTAAGTTCACAGAATTATCCGTTTTGCACTGTTGATCCGAATGTTAGTACAGTACGAGTTCCTGATTTTAGAATTGAAAAATTAGCCGAAATTTATAATCCGGAAAAAAAAATTTATAGTACTATTGAATTTGTAGATATTGCAGGACTCGTTAAAGGTGCTTCAAATGGTGAAGGTTTGGGTAACAAATTTTTGGCAAACGTGCGCGAGGTCGATGCCGTAGTTCACGTTGTGAGGTGCTTTGAAAATAGTGAAATTATTCACGTAGACGGCAAAGTTAATCCCAAAAGAGATATCGAAACTATCAGGCTTGAGCTTATTTTTTCAGATCTAGAAATTATTAAGCGCCGTATTGATAAAGTAATTAAATTAGCTAAAGCAGATAAAAAATACGAATCAGAAATTTTGTTCTGGAAAAAAATTTATAGTTATCTCGAAGAAGAAAAAGATATTAAAAATATTGAAAAAACTGAAGAAGAACTCGAATTTTTAAAATCAGTTCCGTTATTGTGCAATAAGCCGACTATTTATTTATGTAATATCAACGAAAACGAAGCTAGTAATTTTACAGAAAATAAATATTATAAAACTGTAAAAGAAATTGCCGAAAAAGAAAATTCATCGTGTATCTGCGCCTGTGCAGAACTCGAATCTCAGCTTGCACAGCTAGATTTTCAAGAAAAACAAGAGTATATGCAAGAATTAGGTATAAAAAATTCTGCCCTTGATATTTTAATAAAAACTTGTTATGAAAAATTAAATTTAATTTCGTTTTTAACTGCCGGTAAACCGGAAGTACGTGCTTGGGCAATAAAAAGAGGCACCAAAGCACCGCAAGCTGCAGGAGTGATACACTCTGATTTTGAAAAAGGATTTATAAGAGCCGAAGTTATTTCGTATGAAAATTTAATAAAGTGTGGCTCGATTTTTCATGCAAAAGAAGAAGGATTAGTTAATTTAGAAGGTAAAGATTATGAAATGCAAGATGGTGACGTGGTTCTTTTCAGATTTAATGTTTAAATTAATTTTAATTTTAGTATTTTTACTTTCGTTAACGGCACCGGTGATTTTTAAAAATGAAAATTTTATTTGTTCAGATATTCCCAGTTTAAATAAAACAAAAAATACTATAAAATCCACGGGTTCTACTTCTATGTCACATATTATTAGTGTTCTTGCGAGTGATTTTAGGACTTTATATCCAGAATATTCATATGAAAAATCCGAAACTGGTTCTGGTACAGCACCTTATTTAGTAAAAAGCGGCGAAGCTGATATAGGGGATATGTCAAGGTACATGAATAACGAAGAAAAATCCAATAATTTAGAAACAAAATGCATTGCTCGTGATGGTATTGCTGTTATTATTAATAATAAAAATAAAATTAGTAATTTGTCTTCTGAGAATTTAAGAGACATTTTTTCTAAAAAAATTAATGATTGGTCTGAAGTTTCGGATGAATTTAGCGGCAGAATAATAACAGTTGGCCGCGAAGAAGGTTCGGGTACTCGCGATGGATTTGAAAATGGCCTAGAAATAAAAAACTCAAATTATGATATAATTTTGCCTGAATCTGGTGATATTTCGGCCAAAGTTTCTAACGAACCGAAAGCCATAGGTTATATTTCGCTGGCTTCTATGTCGCCCAATATTCATGCTATAAACATAAATAATACTGCATGTAATGCTGAAAATATAAAAAATAATATTTATTTGTTAATTCGTCCGTTTTTGCAGGTTTTTGATAAAAGTAATAATAGCGAAGCTATGAAAATGTGGTTCGAATTTTTAAATTCTGAGCATGCTAAAAGTATTATTTCGAAAGAAAAATTAATTCCGGGAGAAGATTAGTATATGTACAAAATTAATCCTGTAAATCCAAAAAAAACCAAAATT
>CAMNDS010000072.1 GCA_946535695.1 uncultured Clostridia bacterium
GTTATTGTCTTCGTAAGCTTTGTCCATAAGCAAATATCTTTGCTTTTTTGTTTTCTGAGTTTATGGAGCATCACCAGCATTGCCGGGCGACAGCGAGAAAATTACCGGATTATTCTCGTTTGTGCATATCATATGTATTTTTGTGTTGAATCCACCTTTAGTCTTTCCAATCGCTTGTTTTTGACCATAACTATACGCGTTCGCCGGAGGCTGCTTTTTTCAGTTTCGAAAGAAGTCTATTGCATTTATTTTTTTCTTGAAAACCAAAAATAAGTGCAAATTATTATAAAAATTAAAATTAAATATAAAATTAAAATATTTTTCATAACCGGTGCCAAAATAAATCCGATTGCTGCAATAACCGAAGTTAGTATAACATACGGAATCTGACTTGAAATATGGTCAAGGTGATTGCAACCTGAACCAGTCGATGTTAAAAGCCCCATACTCGCAACCGGTGAACAATTTACTCCTGAAACCGAACCCGATAGTATTGCACCCATCGAGAGTGTTATTATTAATGGATCCATGGCAGATACCACATTAGCAATTATAGGTATTAATATTCCAAAAGTTGCCCATGATGAACCAATTGAGAATGACAAAAACATAGAAATGACAAAAGAGGTGAAAGGAACCAAATTTTCAGAAAGACTGCATGAAGAAATTATATTCTTAATATATTCACCTGTTGAAAGACAATTCTTACATAAAGCAGTCATACTCCATGCAAGAACTAACATGACGTTTATAAAAGTCATGGATTTAATTCCTTCACAAATTGAATCCATAAATTTATCAAATTTTAATTTTTTTGGAACAAACACAATAAGTGAAACCAAAATTGAAAAAAGTGAACCAAAGTTCAATGCCAAGCTCGAATTTGCATTGCCCATAATTTCTGAAAAATTTTTAGATTCTCCTGAAAAAAATCCACCACTTTCGAATAAAATAAAAATTGCACCTAAAATAAGAACCAAAATAGGCAAAATTAATTCAAAAATTTTTCCGTGAGTTTCCGACTTTTTTGAATTTTTTTCTAATCCAATCTTTGAATCAGCCGAAATATCGTTATCACTTTCAGCTTTTTCTTCAAATTTTTTCATAATTCCAAAGTTTTTACCCCTAATTGATGATAAAATAGTTAAAAAAATAGCAAATATCGCATAAAAGTTAAATGGTATTGATTTTAAAAATATTTTCATCCCCGAAATTCCAGCTGTATTCATACAGGCAACAATTGCTGCAGCCCAACTTGAAATTGGCATTAAAATAACCATTGGGGAAGCCATCATATCAAGTATGTATGCAAACCTCGCTCTTGAAACTTTATTTTTGTCCATAATAGGTCGCATAACATTACCGACTGTTAAACATAAAAATGTATCGTCAATTGAGCAAATAAGCGCAAGTAACATCCCTGAAAGTTGTGCGGATTTTTTATTTTTTATCTTGTTTTCAGACCATTTAGTATAACCCGAAGCTACCCCTGCATCTATCATTATTTGTGAAATTGCTCCTAAAAGTGAAGTAAAAACTATAACATCAGTGTTAAGTGCCAAATTTTCCAGTATAAAATCAAAAACAAGTTTTATAGAATATATAAAACCCAAATTTGAAAAAGACGAATATATCAAAGCACCGGCAAATACACCAACTAATAAAGAAGATAAAATTTCTTTTAGAAATAAAGCACAAATTATTGCAATTAAGGGTGGCGCTATAGATAAAATTCCGGCATCAATAGATTTTAAAATCATTTATATTAATCCTTTCATCAACTATTTCCCCATTTTTTTATACAGAAGTTTTCAAAATTATCATAATATAATTTGCTCCAGATGTTAGTATTAAAATATTTTTTTATTAATTGCTGTGAGATTAAATTCAACCAAGTTTTTTTTATTCCTTGAAAAACCGGCATAATAGCATTTTCGGATTGTAAATAATTTACCGATGCTCTTGAGAGCATATTTTCAATTGTTCCTGGGTCACGTGAGTCATAAAAAGCACAATTTGCCTCTTCTAGCAGTAATTTTCGTGCGATGGGAGACGAAATAACCCAAGTTAAAAAATCCTGAGCCATTTTTGATTTTGACGATTTTGCATTAATCATAAAATAATATGGGCAGAAAACCGTAAGATTTGTATTTAAATCTTTATTTTCATTTTTTTCACAAGGGAATTTAAATGGAATGAAAGTCAGGTGTGAAGCTACTTCTGAATTACAAGACTTTATATCATAATAATCTTTATCGCTTGCAATTAAAAATAAAGTCTTTCCTTCGCAAAATTCTTTGATAGCTTTTGACTTAGAATTTTTTTCAAGACTTACAAAATCATTTCCTCTTTTGATTGTCGAATTTGAAGAAATTAGATCAAGCATATGCAGCCAATTTGCAAATTTTCCGCTCATATTGGCTAAATTTACTGCCCCTGATAGCTCCGAAGGACTTTCAAAACTCAAAGCAAAAACATTATTAAACATTTTAGAAAGCGGAGATTCCATATGGAAGGAGAATACAGCTTCTAAGTTTTTCACAGCGGTTTGGTGAATATTATAATTTTTGTTATTTAAATTAACAGATGATAATTTTATATTTTTAACAAAGTTTACAAAATCCTCGTAAGAACATGTTATCAAATCATTTATAACATTTTTATAAGCTTCTTCACCAAAAATAGTTGCAAGTAGCTTTTGATTAACTGCAAATCCTGCGCCACTAACACTCAAAGGAATTCCGCAATTGTTAATTTCGTTGACTTGTGCTTGCAAAACATGAGGGATATTTTTAACAACTTCTTGAAAAGTTTTTTCCGAAGCATTCATAAAATCAAGAATATTGCCGTATTGCGTTTGAACCTTCATTTCGTCGAAATTTTTAACCATAAAAATATCCGGAGGAGCGTTTTCTGAATTAAAATCATAAAGCATTTCAGATTCTTTAAGTGAAACCGCCGGAACTATACCGGAAATATTTCTATATTCATCAACTAGCTTTTCAAGATTTTCTTGTAATTCAGGTTCAGTGTTATAAATTAAAAAGTCATAACTATCGTTTTGGACTATTTTTGGCTCTTCAACCGTAGATTTTTTTTTTAATCTTATAACAAATAAAGCACAAATAACAGAAAAAATAACAAACAAAATTATAAATACAAGCTGCTTTGTCTTCAAAGATTTTTCACATCCAATTATTAAATAAATTAATTAAATTGTTTTAAATTTTTATTAAATCAAATGCCGCTGCTCTCAAAAGTCGATTAAAAACTGCAAGATTTAAATTTTTTTTATTTGCAGGAATATGAACATATGCAATTTTTGCGTTATAGCTATCTATTTTTCTTAGAGAATCAAAAAGCTTACTCAGCTGCTGAGTTTGTGAATTTTTTGAACCGTATGAAATAAAATTAGCATTTTTTATAAGTCTAGAATCTTCATCAAATCCCATTGCAACGCATTCGGGTTTAGAATTTACGAATTCGGCGAATTTATTTTCATCAGTTTCAACTAAAATAACTCGAGTTTCTGGTGAATAATGTTTATATTTCACACCTGGTGATTTTACATCTTTTAAATCAGAAATCAAGTTATTAACAGATTTGTCTATAATAATTTCTTTATTTATTATTCCTGAAATTTCTTCGGCAGTAATTTTGCCGGGTCTTAATAAACAAACAGGATCAGAAGTCAAATCTATAACTGTCGATTCAACACCTACGGTACAATCCGGCCCAATCAAAATTGCCGGAATTTTATTTTCTAAATCATTTAAAACATGTTTATACGTCGTCGGGCTAGGTCTGCCAGATAAATTCGCCGAAGGCGCTGCCAAAGCTCGCCCCGATAATTTTATTAAATCTCTTGTTATATTTAAATCTGGCATTCTTATCGCAACGCTGTCAAGCCCTGCAGTCACAATATCCGGAATTATATTATTTTTTTTTATAATTATCGTAAGCGGCCCCGGCCAGAATTTTTTTGCTAAAATTTCGGCTTCTTTTGGCAAATTTTCTGTAAAATTATAAATTTCTTCGAAATCTGCGATATGCACTATCAACGGATTATCGTTTGGTCTGCCTTTTGCTTTGAAAATCTTTTTAACTGCGTCTTTATTTAAAGCATCGGCTGCCAAACCGTAGACTGTTTCAGTCGGAATTGCTACAACTTCGCCTTTTAAAATTAAATCTGCAGCTTTTTTTATCGAATTTAATAACAAAGTTTTCATCTTTTGCTCTTAATTATATATTTTCTCATTCTAACATTTTTTATATTTTTTTATTTTATACTTTTCTTAAGATAAGCATTTATAAATTTATTTATATCGCCATCCATGACAGCCTGAACGTTGCCAATTTCAACGCCTGTTCTGTGGTCTTTTACGAGAGTATAAGGCATAAAAACATAAGACCTGATTTGTGAGCCCCAAGTTATTTCTTTTTGAATGCCTTTTATATCTTCAATTTTTTCAAGCTGCTCTCTTTCTTTTATCTCGAGCAATTTAGATTTTAGCATCTTCATAGCTTGCTCACGATTTTGCACTTGACTGCGCTCGTTCTGGCAGCTAACGACTATACCGGTTGGAATGTGTGTGAGCCTTACAGCCGAAGAAGTTTTGTTAACATGCTGTCCACCGGCGCCGCTAGCTCTGAAAACATCCATTTTTATATCATCAGGAGAAATCTCGACGGTAATTTTTTCGTCGATTTCAGGTATGACTTCGACAGCCGCAAAAGAAGTATGACGTCTACCGGAAGCATCAAATGGCGAGATTCTTACAAGTCTGTGAACTCCTGCTTCGCCTTTTAACAAACCATAAGCATTTTCCCCCTCAATTAAAATCGAAACACTTTTAAGTCCGGCTTCTTCGCCATCCAGAAAATCAAGAAGTTTTACTCTTTTTTTGTTTTTTTCTGCCCATCTACAATACATTCTGTAAAGCATTTCGTTCCAGTCTTGAGCTTCAGTTCCACCAGAACCTGCATGAAAAGTTAAAATTGCATTACTACTATCGTGCGGACCTGATAAAAGCATTTCAACAGTAAAATCTTCTAAATTTTTATATAATTTTTTTATATCGCTTTTTATATCTTCTACAAAAGAA
>CAMNDS010000073.1 GCA_946535695.1 uncultured Clostridia bacterium
GATGTTTAAAATTTATCAAAACAATTTTGAAAAGTCAATACAAGACTCTTAGAAATCACTGCTAAAAACAGATAGATAATAATAATTAAGATAAGGTTATATCCGTGTGCAAATATAGAAACACAAATGGCTTATGCCATTCCTCCGGCGGCGCCGGAGAGATATATAGGTAAAAAAATTTAAAATTTATAATTCTTTCAATTCTTATACTCTTCAATAACCATTTGATTTAAATATTCAATAGGATCAAAAATTATATTAATACAATCATCAAATGCATTTTTAGCAACTTTTTCGACTGAATCTGGGATTTTATTAATATAAGATAAATTACATCCAGCAAATGCATAAGAATCAATTAATTTAATTGAACTTGGAATATTAATAAAAGTTAAACTAATACAATCAGAAAAAGCATCCTTTTCAATTCTTTCAACTGAATCCGGAATTTTAACGGAAACTAAACTATCACAGTGGTAAAATGCGGAATTGCCAATTTCTTTTACTGATTCGGGAATATTAATTTCAATTAAATCTTGACAAAAAGCAAACGTTCTTGAATCAATTTTCCCAATTAAACTTGGAATTTCAAATTTAACGCATTTTAATTTATCACAATGAGCAAATGCTTCTTTGCCAATTGATTCAACTGATTTTGGAATGTTAATGGAAACAATATCACTACAACGAAATGCATTACTGCCTATTGTTTTGACCGAACTTGGTCCTTCAAAGATGACAGAATTTAAATTAAAACAACAATTAAATGCATATTCGCCAATTGATTCAACTGATTTTGGAATTTTAACAGAACGTAAATTCGTAAAATAAGAAAACGCGTAATCTCCAATCGAAACAATATTTCCTTCGAACGAAATACTTTTCACAAATCTTTTCAAGTGTTTAAATTTACCAAAAAAATTTCTATTTATTTCGTAACAACCTTTGCCTTTAATTGTTAAGTGGCAATTGTTAAGGTAAATTTTAATATTGTCTCTATTAATACCAACAAGTGAATTTTCTGGCGATATTTTTTTAACAGATTCAACTTTATCAAAATTACAAAGTAAAACTAAAAATAAACTCAAGACATTTAAAATGATTTTATAAAAATTCATAAAAATACCCCTAAAAATTAAAACTAAGCATTAAAAATTACCCGCAGACATTATTTTGCACTATATTATATCAATTTCGAAAAGTCAACATTTTTTGAAGTATTTTGAATAAATAATAGCTTGAAAAACATATGATATGGAAGAATCCGAACATTGGAGGAATATATAATGACTCGGTTTGCTCCCGAAGGTTATAGAATAAATTCTTATGAAAATAAAAAGGCTCTTGAAAATGAAAATTCTTTGATTCAAGCCAAGTATTTGGGTAAAATATTGGAGGCTAAAGCAATTTCGTGCGACAGTAACCATAATTTGATTGTTGACCTCGGTTTTATTCAAGGTGTTATTCCACGTGAAGAAACGGCAATTGGAATTTATGACGGAAGTGTTAAAGATATAGCAATAATATCAAGGGTAAATAAGCCTGTTTGTTTTGTTATAACTAATTTTGAAAAAGATAATAATAAAATAAAAAAAGCGATTTTGTCACGACGAATCGCTCAGGAAGTTTGTTTTGAAAACAAAATATCCAAACTTTTGCCCGGAGATATTATTGATGCAGCCGTAACACATATGGAAAATTTTGGGGCATTTGTTGATATAGGATGTGGCATAGTTTCATTTTTGCCGATAGATACCATATCAGTTTCAAGAATAAATCATCCCAGTGAAAGATTTAAAAATGGAATGAAAATAAAAGTCGTAGTAAAATCGGTTGTTGATAACAGAGTAAATTTAACTCACAAGGAACTTTTAGGCACATGGGAAGAAAATGCCAGTAGTTTTAAAATAGGCGAAACCGTAACTGGTATTGTAAGGTCAATAGAAAATTATGGAATATTTGTCGAGCTCACTCCAAATTTAGCAGGTCTTGCCGAACCAAAAGAAGGAATATTCGAAGGTCAGCAAATAAGCGTTTATATTAAAAATATAATTCCTGATAAAATGAAAGTAAAACTTGTTATAATAGAAACTTTTGAAACAAAAAATAAAGTTAAAAATCCCAAATATTTTATAAAACAATTTCATATCGATAAATTTATATATTCCCCAGCCACATGCAAACGAATTATTGAAAGTGATTTTACTAAAAATTTAATTAATGTATAAATTAATGTATAAATATTAATCTTTCTGACATTTCTAGGAAACAAGTTTAAAGACAAATTTAATATTTATCAATTATGTATATTTAAAAAAGCAACCTCCGGCATAGCCGGAGGTTTTTCAGATGCGCTTAAAAGGCTAACGTTACTAGAGACTATTAACACGAAATGAGTGCAAGATTTAAATCATATCTTTTTTTCTTAAAATATAAAAAGTTATTAACATTAGAATTATAGATAAAACTATTGGGAACCACCAGTAATCCATCATAGGGAAATTTTTGGTATTCATCCCATAAATTCCGGAAATTACTGTTGGGATTGAGATTATAAGCGTCAAAGATGCCAAAACTTTCATTACGATATTCAAATTATTTGAGATAATCGATGCGAAAGCTTCCATAGTGCCTGAAACTATGTTTAAGTATGTATCTGTCATCTCGATTGCCTGTTTTATTTCTATTAAAACATCGTCCATTAATTCTTTATCACTTTCATCGTGGTCTATAAATCGTGATCTGAAAAGTTTTTCGAGCGTTACTTTTGTAGTTTTTAACGAAGATGAAAAATAAACCAATGATTTTTCAATCTCCAACAGCTGTATTAATTCTTTATTTTTCATTGATTTTCTGAGGGAACGTTCGATTCTATCGCTACTTTTGATTATTTGATTTAAATATCTTAAATATCTG
The DNA here is from genome assembly GCA_946535695.1 of uncultured Clostridia bacterium. Classification (GTDB taxonomy): domain Bacteria; phylum Bacillota; class Clostridia; order Oscillospirales; family Acutalibacteraceae; genus Improbicoccus. The sequence continues at coordinate 2,917 of CAMNDS010000073.1, forward strand.
GTAGCAGCATAAAGAACTATGTTTAAAATAAAATTCGTTTTATCAGAAGTATCGCCTTTTTTAACGCGTCCCGCAGCAAAAGAGTTAATTATATCACTGTTCTTTAAAGTTATTGTTATAACATTTTCTTTTGTGAGTAAAATACTGAGCGGTGTTGTATAATATGTTATTGTTTTATCAGATTTTACATAAAGAGGAATATCAACAACTATTAAAATAATTTCATCACTGATATCGATTCTTGAAGATTCTTCTTCATCCAGAGCATTTTTTAAAAAATCGAACTCAATTTTAAATTCTTTGGAGATCATTTTTATTTCTTCATGCGAAGGCAGCGTGCAATTAATCCATGCCCCTGGTTCACATTTATCTTTTTTGTGCATTATATCGCCGCTGGTCTTATAGTAAGAAATCAAAATCATCACCTGCAGATTTAATTTTTCTCAATCATATCAGATATGTAAACGACTCTCAACAAACATATGACAAAAGGTATTGCCAAAAAATATAGAAAAGGCTAGGACCTTTTAATACGAAATAAAAAATCAAAAATAAAAGCGAGGTAAATAAAGAAAAGTGAAAACAGAATCGAATTTGTCATAACTAGTAAAAATACGTCTAAAACGTTTTATTTTTCGAAAAAGACGTTCGATTTTATTTCGCTGATTTATACAAAACTTTGCCATTTTTTAATATAATTCTTAATTTTTCCAGATGAATTCCAAGTTGTTGAAGCTTCCAAATTTTAAACTACGAACTAATTAATAAATTGTAATTTACCAGTATCTATTGCCGTATATCAGTTTAGCTTGCTGTGTATATTTCTTCACGAACTTAGTTTTTGCATTTGTATAAGCATCTCGATTATGTTCGTATTCTTTCCATAACGAAAGTTTTAATTTCTCATATTCTTTTGCAATATCAGGAAACTCGATAAGATAATCTCTAAAATACAATTCATTATTATCACCTGCATATCTTAAATGCAAATGAAATGTACGTTCTGCAAAACCGTTTTCTGTATATCCTTTATTGAAAGATAATCTATTCTCACTTTGTGACATACAAATATAGCCGTTTTTAATAAACAAATCTTTATAATCAAACAAATTGCCTTCCCTTGGGATTTCTACAAGAATATCAATAATTGGTTTTGCCCATATAGTAGGTATTGCCGTACTTCCAATATGACTGATTCTACACATTTTCGAAAGAGCATTTTTTAAAAGAGTTTCTTCCTCCAAATACCAGTTTTTCCAATATTCTTGGTGTTCTACCAAAACAATAGGAAACAACTGCCACAATTCCTCCAATGTCATTTCTGATAAATTCTTTCTCATTTATCTCACCTACAAATTACTATTTATCTATTTCTTACACATCTAATTATATCATACTCTTGATCGTAAAAACTTGGTATATTCTCTTGAATACATATCAAATGCTTTTTTAGAATTTCTTATAAGCATTTTTATTTTTCCCATTCTTCTATTATTTAGATGCCTATCAAATAAATTAATATCTTTACTAAACTTGTCAGGTATTGCCAAAACATATAGAAAAGGGAAAAATACTTAGGAAATAAAATATGGAGTGAAAAATGAAAAACGGAAAGATATGTCCAAAATGTTATGGAAGAGAATGTACAAAGAATGGAATAGTAAAAAATAAACAAAGATATCGGTGCAAGAGATTAAGTATAATTTTACAAGGTCTACTTGTTGGAAATATTCAGATGAAATTAGGCAAAAAGCTATTAAACTTTATCTTGAAGGGAATGGTTTCAGGAGAATAGAAAGACTTATTCACGTAAGTCATATGTCTGTTATCAATTGGGTCAGACAATTAGCTTCGAAAATTCAAAAAATTCCTAAAAAAAGTGAAAAAGTAGATATTTTGGAGCTTGACGAAATGTGTATAAATTTCAAAAAAAATATGGCTCTGGACAGCTGTAAATCGAGTAACTAAGAAACTTGTTGGCTTTTTTGTGGGTGACCGAAGTTCTGAAAGTTTCGAAAAACTTTGTGAAAACATTTCGCATATTGATGCTAAATTTTACGCTACTGATAAGTTTTCAGTTTACGATATTATTCCAAGTAACAAGCATTTGATTGGTAAATCCAATACTTATACTGTTGAACGTATGAATCGTCTTCTTCGTCATTACCTTGCTCG
>CAMNDS010000074.1 GCA_946535695.1 uncultured Clostridia bacterium
AAAGATGAAATGTGTAAAGAACTTAAAAAGGAAATATACAATAAGGTGAAAAATTCAGTCAGCTCACTTGGTATGGAAAGATTAATTAATAATTTAGAAGAAGCTAATGAAAAATTAAATTCAATAATTTCCGAACTTGATAAAAAAGATGGTATTGATAAAAGTGAATAAAAAAATAGATTTATAGAGAATTATCTACATGTATGAATACAGTAATGCGAAAGATTTACATCATTTTTTACGGCAACGCCGGATAAAGTATCATCTCTTTTTAGCAATACCATGTCAAGTATATTTTGACTTGACATTTTATTAAAAATATTATATAATTTAATTATGATCTTCTTTAAAAAAGAGGTGATTAATTTGATTATATTAAATTTTTTTAAAATTATTATATTCCAATTAGCAATGTTCTTAAGTTTTATTTGCCAAATAAGTTTAGTTCAAGCTAAACCGAAAAATAACATTATAATTGATAATGTGGTAATAAATAAAAAAGAACCAAATGATAAAAACGACAAATTAGAATTAAATATCAAAGATGATAAAGAAACCAACAATACAGTTAATTATATTATTAAAATACCTGAGGAAATTAAAACAGTTTCTAATCAAGAGGAAAAAAAGGATGCTAAATATTATTTTTTTGTAATAATGAACAAATTATCCTGGGTATTGGAAGCATGTTTTTCAGGATTTTTGGGAATTATAGGTGGGTATTTTGCCCAAAAAGTTATCGATCAAATTAATAAGGAAAAAACACATGAAGAAATACAAGAAAAAGATAAGTAAAAAAAATGTGAAAAACTAAAACTCGGGTATTAATATAAAAATCTCTCCGGTTCTCACGGAGAGAATGCTTTTAGAGTTTTTAGACACTAAAATAACAACTTTAACACTCTTTGTGCCTTTTAAAATTATGGCCAATCATTAGGATCAAACCACTTATCATTATATTTGCAATTATCTGATATTTTTAAATTAAATTCTTGTCTTGACCCATAGTAATCATCGCCTAAAGTACAGTACCCATTATGCCCCTCAGTAAGGAAAAAAGTAATACATTTTGTTTCGTCATTTACCGCCCTGACACAAAACTTAAAAATGGGATCTCCAATAAAGCTATTTACGTATTCATAAACACTAAAATTATATTTCTCATTTTGACAACCTTGACCGGATACATACTTTTTAATATTTCGAAATTCATCACATGTTTTATATTGATCAACAGCAAGAACAAGCTCTTTGATTAATTTAGAATTAAAAGGAAGCAATCTAACTCCAAATTTTTTTTCATACTCATCAAACATATTGCCACAAAACTTAATAAATTCCCTAAAAGTAAGTGATATATTTTTAACATTTATGAACCTATTTCCCCAATCTTCCTTTTGTTTGTATATCTCATTTTTTTTTCGTTCTTCTTCTTTCTTTCTATTTTCCTCTGCAATTCTTCTTTTTTCTTCCTCCTCTTTTTTCTTTCGTTCTTCTTCTTTCTTTCTATTTTCCTCTGCAATTCTCCTCTGTTCTTCTGCAATTCTTCTTTTTTCTTCTTCAAGTCTTTTTTGCTCTTCTTGTTTCTTTCTATTTTCCTCTTCGAGCCTCCTTTTCTCTGCTTCCTCTCTCTCCCGTTTTATTCTTAATTCTACTTCTTTTTTTTCAAGCTCTTCCTTCTCCTTTTCTAACTTCTCTTTTTCTTCTTGATCTCGTGCCTCTTTTTCTTTTTGTAACAGTTTTTCCTTTTCTTTTTCCAATCGTTCTTTCTCTTCTTCTTGCTGCTTTCTTAGCTCTTCATTCTCTTTAATCTGTTTAGCCAACTTTTCCTGTTCTTCTTTAAGCTGATTTTGTTTGTCAATGACATCTTGCTGCTGTTGAATCAAAGCTTTTTGTTCTTCATCACTTGGAGTTTTTTCATTATTTTTCTGATTATTTTTCTTATTCTTTACTGCAGCACATATTACCGGTACTGCAATTGCACCGGCAATAATCGAGCCGGCAACACCTAAAATTCCATATTTTTTGGCTTTGCTCAATGAGTTCCACCAATTTAAAATCTTGCTTTTAAAAGATGAAATCCCATAAGAATCTTTCTCACCCCCCCTACTGCCGCAAGCGTTTGCGGGCTTTGAGCATTAACCGCATTACACGACGAATTCCGACCACCTAATTGACATAAAAGTAAACACATGAGGGCTAACTTTTTTTTACTAAATTTACGCATAAAATTACCTCCAAAATTCAAAATTTGATATATAGCGATACCTGAGTAATGCAAAAGCACCGTTATTGTAAATTATAAAATAATAAATGAGATTGTCAATTCCATGATGAATTATAAATCTATTATTATTCACTTTTAGCGGTACCTTTTAAACAAAACTGTTGACTAATTTATTTATCTTTGATATCATTTTCGATATCTCTTCAAAATGTTTAATTAGAGGTGGTTTCAAATAGCAAAAAACTTGCAGGTTAACGAAGAAATAAGGGATGAAAAAATCCTACTCGTGGACGAGAATGGCCCTATAGGTGTGCGTTCAGCAAAAGAAGGAATGCAGATTGCTTTTCAACGAAAGCTGGATTTGGTGAAGATTTCTCCTAACGCTTCACCTCCCGTTTGTAAAATTATGGATTACGGGAAGTTTTGTTTTGAGCGTAAAAAAAAGGAAAAAGAAGCTAAAAGAAAGCAACATGTGGTTGAGCTAAAAGAAGTTAAGCTTTCGGTAAGAATAGACGTTGGAGATTTGAACACAAAATGTAAACGCACCAAGGAATTTATATCAGCCGGAAATAAAGTAAAAGTATCTGTAAAGTTTAAAGGAAGAGAACTTCAGCACACTGACCTCGGTTTTGATGTTTTAAATAATTTTTGCAATCTTTGCAAAGAGTTTGCTGAGCAGGATGGCTCTCCCGCTCTGGAAGGGAGGCAGGTTTCGGTTATGTTGGTTAAAAAGGGATCGAAGCTAGTTGATAGGAGTAAATTATCTGTTAAAAATAAAAAAGGTGGCAGTTAATTAGAGCTAGTTTTATTTTGAGTAGAATTTAAACTTAAAATTTTAAAGGAGGAAGTTATGCATACATCAAAAACTCATAGCGGTGCTAAAAAAAGATTTAAATTTACTGGTAGAGGTAAAATTTTAAGGTCGCATGCCAATAAAAACCATATTTTGAATAAAAAAACACGCAAACGTAAGAGAAATTTGAGAAAAAGAGCCCTTATCCACTGTTCAGATATGAAGCGAATTAAAAAATTAATAAGATAATATTGGAGGATTAATTATGTCAAGAGTAAAAGGGGCAGTTGTTACACGTAGACGTCGAAACAAAGTTTTGAAGGCAGCCAAAGGTTATTGGGGTGCTAAAAGCAAGCACTTTAAAATGGCCAAGCAAGCCGTTATGAAATCAGGGAATTATGCATACGTTGGCAGAAAACATAAAAAACGTGACTTTAGGCGCTTGTGGATTACAAGAATTTCTGCCGCTTGTAGATCTTTGGGGGTTAGTTATTCTGTTTTTATGGATGCTGCTAGAAAAAAAGCAATAAATTTGAACAGAAAAATGCTTTCTGAGATTGCTATTTCGGATAGGGATGGTTTTGCAAGTATTGTGAAAGATGCTTGTTCTTTAAGTTAAAATATAAAACATGAACAATTTTTTATATTGGATTTGGCTGCAAAACGCTTTGGGATTTGGAAGTAATAAGCTTTCGGAGATTTTACTCAGGACAAAGTCTATTGAAGAGTTTTTTCATTCAGGGCTGAGTTTTTGGGTGTCGTTATCCATCTTTACTCAAAGCGAAATTTTCAGATTATCTGAGAACCTTGATAGTGCTAAAAAGATATATGAGAAATGTACTCGATTGGGTTATAAAATAATAACTTATGAGTCTGAAAAATTCCCTGAAATGCTTAAAAATATTCCAAATCCACCTTGTGTTTTATATGTTAGCGGTAGTTGCTCGGCACTGCTTAAGGAATGTGTTGCAGTGGTTGGCAGTCGTAATGCTACTATTTATGGTGTGCAAATGGCCTATGAAATTTCAAAAGACCTTGCGAAGTCTGGGATTACGATAGTTAGTGGTGGTGCTTTTGGGGTTGATAGTTCTGCACATAAAGGAGCAATCGATGCAAAAGGCAGTACGGTTGCTGTTTTGGCGTGCGGAATAGATTATCCATATTTAGTAAAAAATTCTTCGCTCAGAGAAAATATAACAAGTTTTGGGGCGGTAATTTCGGAGTACCCGCCAGGTTATCAGGTTAGAAGATTTAATTTTCCGGTTAGGAATAGAATAATTTCGGGGTTGTCAAAATCGACTATTGTTGTAGAAGCTAGAAAAAAAAGCGGTGCGATTATTACGGCTAATCTTGCTGCTGAACAGGGGCGGGATGTTTTTGTGGTTCCGGTTCAGTTTGAAAATCCACTCTCCGAAGGAATAAATGCTCTAATCGAAGATGGTGCTAAAGTTATAACTTGTGCCGATGATATATTAAAAAGAAACTCCCGTGTTTTAAATAAAAATATTAATATAACTAATTCAAATGAGTCGTCAAAAAAAACAAAAATAAATATTCCGGAACATTTTAAATTTATTTTAGACAAGATGGAAAATAAAAAAATTCATATAGATGATCTGAGAAATTTAACTAAAATGCCAATTTACAAACTTTCGGTGGAACTTTCTAAAATGGAACTTGAGGGATTTATCAACAAATTCCCGGGAAAATTTTATAAATTAAATATTGAAAAATTTAATTAATCAATTTTTTTCGTATTGGGTCAGAAGTAAGAAATAAAAAAACACATTATTTGTATTGCAAAAAAAAATCAATTTGTTATAATTTTATATATGAAAAAAATAATAAATCTATCTTATATAAATCCTATAATAAAAACAATTTTATCTTTATTTCTCACAATTTTGAATGCTATAGCAGTGAGTTTAGTTTCTAAAATTTTTCTTTTATCATTTTCACTTTTATGCTTATTTTTCCTTGAAAAAAAAATAAAATTAAGAAAATTTAAAGTAATTTTGATTTTTTTTGCGGTATCATTTTTTTCAAATATTTTTATTACACATGGCAATA
>CAMNDS010000075.1 GCA_946535695.1 uncultured Clostridia bacterium
CATTCCTGTTTTGAAAAAGTATAGCTCTTTCAAAACCTACGGTTGAAATTATCCTTCCGCCGCGGCTTATTTCGCTGAATGTTCTTTTTGCCGCATGGTTTATATCTTCAGAATCCAAACCGCTAAACAATGGACTAGAATTATAAACACTTATGACCGATGGAAACACGGATTCAAATTCACCGATTGAATTTTTATCAACATTGCCTTTTTCGCCTTTTGTAGTACTGTAACTTATTCTTATACTTTCTCCGAACTGTTCGGTAGGAATTTTACCGTGTTTACCGTCGCCAAAAATAATTTGCGATTTTTCTGTGTTTACTTCGTAAACTCTATCTTTTGGCTCGCAACTTAAAATATTTGATACTTCTTGCCATTTTACCCAAACTTTTTCTTCGATATCAGATTTATTTGATTTAATTTCGATATCTTCAGGCGAAAATTTTTTTATTTTCTCCTGTTCGTCCTTAGAAATTTCACGCAGTTCATCTACCCACACATTCACATCGAATATATCTTTTGAGGATAAACTGCATATTTTGTTTTTTTCTTTGCCGTTAACCGAAAAATATTCATATGGTTTGGATTATTTTTTTATTATTTTAATTGTATTAAATTTTATATCACGAATAGCAGGAAAGTTAATTTTTTTATCTATTCCTATTATGTTTAATATTCTTATAAAATACCCTGTTTTGCCAAATAATTTTAATTTTTCAAAATTTTTTGCCCCAAAAACTTTAACAAGCCCGCTTTTACTTAAATTATCCGTAAAATCTATGATGTCTAAATCCTGCCACTTAAGAGTATTATTTTCCGCCTTACCCCAAAACTGCCATTTATACGAAATTTTATCCTTAAAAATTCCTTCTTCGATATCAAAAAAAACACTCAAAATGCCAAAAGATATCGGTTTGCTGATGTTTATATACACAGCTGGCGGAGTTTTTTCGTCATCTTCGAACACATTAACAACTTTATTATCTTCTTCCGGTATAATTATATTGTCCCATTCCAAATTTTTGTTGACTATTATTTTATTTAATTTAAGCGGTTCTTTATAATTGCAGCTTATGCTTACATTTTTTAAAATCGGAACTATATAATTTGCATAACTTGAAAATTGGTTATTTATTTTCATTATTTTAGCTCTTATGAAAAAACCGTTTTTTGAATTTACTTCGGTTTTAGCTAAATTATCAGGGCATACAAACTCCATAGAGCGTTTTTTCGATGGATTTTTCGCCGAAAAGAATTTGCTACCATTTTCTGCTTTTAATGATACCCAAGTATTGCCTTTCCAGTACTCCCAAACCACGGATTCGATGTTAATATCCGAGGGTTCAGATTCGGCAAAATCCATATCGCTCATTATCATTTTGTAATTTTTAACAATACCTTTAGTTTCCGTTTTTATTTTTACAAAATTTATATCAGTGCTTAAAGTTATATTTGCTCCGGGTTTGTTTAAAAGTTCGTTACATTTTATATAAAAAGTATCGTATATATAATATCTTTCTCGGAATGGGAAAAATTCTTTTTCTTCGATTTCGATGTCACCTGAAAAAAATTCGGTCGGATTAAAATTATCAAATTTTGCAAAATATGATATGTCGCTCAAGTTTATTTCTTCAGATTCCGCAGGAATAACCCTTAGATATTTAGATTTTTGGTCTAAAAGTTTAAAATCCCCAGCTTTTTTATCAAATTTTATATTAATAAAATTATTTTCAATCGCTTCGATTTTAGAAGCATCTTCCCATTTTTTGTTTTTTGCATCATATATTTGCCATTTACTTTTTAAAAAAAAGTCTAAAATTTTATTTTCTTGTTTTTTTATTATTTTGTTTTCAAACTTAAAAATTAAATTCAATTTTTCAGTATCAAACATCTTGCTGTCGTTTATATACAAAGCTTTGAACTGAAGATTTTCAAAATTATCAAAATTAAAAAGCTGGAACTTAGTAAATACCGGATCTTCAACACTGCCGTCAAAAACTTTTATGATTTTTTTATTTGCAAAATCGGTCATAAAAATCACCTGAATAGAAGTATCAATGACAAATACATCTTCATCGGTTTCAAATACCAGTTCTTTTCCGGAGCTTATTTTTGCTCCTTTTTTTATGCATGAAGTTATTGCATTTTTAGAAGGCTCGATTGTTGCAAAACCTTGCGCGGGTTTGCGCGGCATAGGGGACACCCCTATTATATTTAAGAATTCAAGGTATATATTATTTATACTTTTATTAAGCTTATTTATGGTATTTTCCTGCATATCACAGAAAATTTTGGCAAGAGTCACACCAAAGTCGTTTGAATTTTCGTCAAAATGCCACTCCGGAGTAAACTGAGATGCAAAGCTTTTAAATTCTTCAAATAATTTATAATAATTTTTATCATATAATTTAGGATTTTTATTCATTTTTCACCCGTTGTTTATATTTATTGTTCTTTTAGTTCTTTCCATTACAGGAGAGATATCGGTTGTATATTCTATATTTGCTTCTATTTCCGAAGATGGTCCGCTGTTTGATTTAACACTCACAGTCATTTTATTTATGTGAGGTTCCCACCTTTTTAGGGAGTTTTCTACTGTTTTTTTAAAAGAATAAATATAATTTGAGTCTACGATATCAAACATGAACGATTTGAGCTCGGAACCATAATTTTTAAATATTTTATGCTCCATTATTTGTGTTTTTAAAATCATATTTATCGATTGCTTGACTGTTTTATTGTTATCAACAGTTTTTATTTTTCCGCTCGTTTCGTCGATATCAATTGGGAACCCAAATCCTTCGATTATTTTCATGTTTTGCCTCCTAATTAATGTTTACCATTCCATTCGATTTAATATCAGTCCCGGCACTTGATTCTATGCTCATGTTTCCGCTCGAGTTCATTTCTATTCCGGTGCCTTTAAGGGTAAATTTGTCATTTAGTTCTATACTTAAAGTTTTTGATTTTATGCTAAATGCTTCGTCAACTTCAAAATTAATTGATTTGGATTTAACTTCAATTTTGGATTCCTTAAAATTAACAGTTAATTTTGTACTATCATCACTATTTTTCACCTCAAAATTTTCATTAGCTAAATCTATTGTCAAAGTTTCTTTGTCATCTTTTGTTGTTATTGTTATTTTAGGGGCATCTTCGGCATTTTCAAATTTTACCAGTGTTCCATTTTTGTGTTTAAAAATTTCCTGTTTATTTTCCGTACTTATTGGTAAGAGGTCTTGTTTATAATTATTTAAGCATCCTACTATAACTGCTCTATCCACACAATTTTCCAAAAACGCAACTACCACAACTGTGCCGGGGTCAGGGTACCAAACTGTTCCAAACTCTTCGCCAAAATAGTTATATAGCATTGAGGCATAACACTCGGATTCCTCATTTAAAAACGAAATTAAAATTCTATCTTGTCTATTTTTATCTTCACTGTTGCTAAGCGATTTTACAATTCCTACCTTAAGAGCCATATATTGATTACTATTATCATGTTTGTAATTAATAAACTTCATTTTAAATCCTTGAAATAAATTACCGAACTTTCTGAATACTGTTAATTTTTATCTTAAGAAAAAGCATCGGATGAAAGCCCCATAGTAGTTCTAAAATTATTACCGTCATACTTGTGGTTAAGAGATGTTATAATATATTCGTTATCTATAATATCACTAAAGCCGGACATTGCGGCAGGGGCACCTATTTTAACATCAGGCAGAAATTCACACACAACTTCGCATTTTACTAGGTTAATAGCTCGCTTAGAGTACTCTGATTGCGCAACAAGTTTGGCACAATCCGAAGAATTAAGAGAAGAATCGAAAATTTTAATAATATTATTATCAGAAATATTATTTGTTAAACCGTCCGCGGTATTCCCGCTGCCAATATTGCTCGATGAATCGACTTCTGAAGTTGTTGTACTGTTATATTCTTCATCTTTTGTAAAATTTGCCGAAACCGATTTTGGAATTCCGACAATATTTGAAGTAAAAGTCACTTTTTTTATAAACTTTTCCTCGTTTATGCGGCATATAGGTTCGATTACAATTTGTTCATAACTGTTAGCTTGAATGGGAATAAACATAAACTGACCATCCACAACATAAAAAAGCGAACCTGTTATATCAGCAATGCGTCTTAAATAATCAAAATCACTTTCGTTATTCTGGTGGAGTCCCGGACGAATACTTGTAGGCTCACTAGGTATATCTATCGTAGCTCCGGAAAATTTTGAAGAATATTTACTCTCTATATCCTGCACTATCTTTGAATAAGTTTGTTCTGACGACTTAAATTGAGTAAATTTGTTTGCCATCATCCATAATTTTGCATCCATGCCCGAAACTTCAAGATATGATACATTGTCTTTAATATCCAGCGAAAATGAGAAAACAAATCCTGAAAATATTTCTGCAAGATATGCACTGCCATCAACACCATAATAACCGGCCGAAACTTCAAATTTGGCTCCTATTTGAACAGTGCTAAAACTTTCTCTTAATTCAAGCTCATCATATGTGTAGCAATCTGATATCCACCTTACGGTGCAAATACTGGCTTCACCATTCGTACTTGCGTCAAATTCAAGCGAAGAAATATCGCAACCAAAATCAGCATCTTTGCCGGCAATTTTTGCTTCAATTATGGTATCTTGCAAATTAAAATAATTTCCAATCAAATCAGTTAAGCTTTGCAATTTACACCTCAAAAAGAGAATACTATCATATTTAACTATTTTCTTCGTAATGTCAAATGATAATTGTTAATTTTACACATTAAATAATACCGTTTCGATATCGTTCGAGATTAATTCTATTACTCACTTCCAAAACAGCATTATCAGACACTTTTTTTAAATCTATAGATTCCACATAAGATTTTACTATTTTATTCACTTCATCCTTGGTAACCCCCGGCGTTGCCTGCGGTTTGGGTTGTTTTTGAACATTTTTTAAAATTCCAAGATTATCATTGTAGTATTCTTT
>CAMNDS010000076.1 GCA_946535695.1 uncultured Clostridia bacterium
GGACTTGAAAAAATGTCCGAAACTTTAATTTTTAATTATTTTGTTGATGTCCTAAGTGGTAAAATAGCATTAGATGAGAAAAGTGCTAAAAACATTAGTGTCATTGAAGCGGTGGAAAAGGATGAATTTGCAATTCTAATTTCTGATGGTAGAAATAGTATTGCTTTTGGATATGATGGTAAAGCAGAAAAATGTTTTCATACATGATTAAGATTCGAAAATGAAAAAAGATCAAGCTAGCTCTCCGGCAAAGCCGGAAACAATTTTGTTATTTGTTTAAATTTAAAATTGGTTTCCAAAACAAATTTTATAAATTCATTTGCCTGAGCTATTAAATTGGGGTCTTTTAGCGAATTTATCAAACTAATATTTAACTTTCCGTGCTGCTGTGTGCCGAAAAAATTGCCAGGACCTCTTAACTCTAAATCTTTTTGCGCCAAATAAAAACCATCATTAGATTTTTTCATTGTTGTTAGTCTTTCGATTATTGTTTTAGATTTTTTATCTAAAATTAAAATGCAGTATGATTGTTTTTCACCTCTGCCAACGCGTCCGCGCATTTGATGTAGCGACGCAAGCCCGAATTTTTCGGCATTTTCTATCATAATGACGGTCGCATTCGGAACATCAATGCCAACTTCTATGACCGTTGTGCATATCAACAAATCAATTTTTTTATCATAAAATCTTTGTAAAATAAAATCTTTTTCGTAAGAACTCATCTTGCCGTGTAAAATTCCTATATTAAAACCATCAAAATAATTTTTCATTATATTTTCTTTATAATTCTCAACGTCAGCTTCAGTACTTTCCGATAATTCGCCATTATTATTTTCCTTTACTTTCGTGCAGACTATATAAGCCTGATTGCCTGAACTTAATTGTTTTTTTATAAACTTAAAAGCTAGCATCCGCTGCGAACTTTCGATTATCGTAGTTTTAATTTTACTCCTGCCTTTTGGCATTTCATTTATGACCGAAATATCCAAATCTCCGTAAATAATCATTGCAAGGCTTCGTGGGATGGGCGTTGCGGACATTACTAAGTAATGTGGGGCGTTACCTTTACTCAATAATTTTTTCCTTTGTTCAACTCCAAACTTATGTTGTTCATCGGTGATTACAAGCGCAAGTTTTTTAAATTCAGTATTATCTGATATTAACGAGTGTGTGCCTATCAAAATACCCGGCGTGCCGAGCATAAATTTTGAAATTATATTATTTCTTTCTTTTGTTTTGGTAGAACCTGTTAAGATATATATATTTTCGCTACCCATTATTCTTGAAAAAGTAGCGTAATGTTGCATTGCCAAGACTTCTGTTGGCACCATAACTGCAACTTGAAACCCTGATTTCAAAGTATTATAGGCAAGCGCCATTGCAACTATCGTCTTGCCTGAGCCCACATCGCCCTGTAATAGCCTTGACATCTTTTTTCCGTTCGACATTTCTTTTATACACTCTAAAATAACTTTGGTTTGTGATTTTGTCAAACTAAACTCTAAATTTTTTTTAAAATCATCAAAAAAATTATCAATAATAAAATTTGAATTATAATCATATTTAATTTTTTTTACTGATAATATCCAGCCGACTAATTCTTCAAAATTAATTCTCTTTTTAGCGGCATAAATTTCATCTTTTGAATTTGGAAAATGTATTTTTCTTATAGTAAAATCAAGCGAAGGCAAATCGAATTTTTTTAAAAATTCTTCGGGGATTGTTTCAGGAATTTTTTCCGGCAAAAGTTGTAAGGCTTCGGTAACACAATTTTTAATTTTTAAAGAAGAAAGCCCTTTGGTTTGAGAATAAACAGGAGTTAATCCAAGATTATTATCATTTAATAATCTTATTTTTGGATTAACCATCTCGTACAAATTATCATAACCTATTTTAACTTCGCCCATCGCAAGGAATTTTTGATTTTTTTTCATACTCATGGGGGTAAATTTATTGTTAAAAAAAATTATATTTATCAAATTTTGTACTTTATCAACTTCGCAACACTTTACTTTGTAAATTTTTTTATTACTAAAACTTGTTATACAAAAAAATTCTTGTAAAACCTCGATTTGAACAACAGAATTTTTTTCAAAACACTCTTCTATGTTTTTAATATTATTCCAGTCTTCGTAATCAACAGGGAAAAAAGTTAAAAGTTTGCCAACACTTGTAATATTCAATTTTTTAAACAATAATTCAGTCATTTTGCCAATGCCTTTCAAATTAGAGATTGGCATATTAAAAAGTTTTGTTTTGATTTTCTCCCCTCCAAAATTTATAAAGTCTGAAAAATTCCCAAAATTCCAATCATTGCAGCATTATCCGAACAATATTTTCTACTTGTAGAATAAAATTCAAAATTTTGTTCTTTACATTTTTTTGCAATCACTTCACGCAGAACTTCACTGCATGCAACTCCACCGCCAATAGTTATTTTCTTATAATTAATTTTATTTGCAATTCGCATCAGATGATCTGAAACGTAATTTGAAATACCATATACAAGTGAAGCCGCCAAATCTTTTTTTATATCTTCATCTATTTTTTTTGCTATATTTATAGCCCAAGTTTTTATGCCGGAAAAACTAAAATTTTCAATTTTTGGTATTGGCATTTTAAATTTATTTCTATCACCCAATTTTGCAATTTTATCAAGCATAGCGCCGCCGGGATAAGGAAAGCCCATGTTTCTCGCAACTTTATCCAAAACCTCACCTGCAGCGTCATCGATTGTTTCAAAATGTGTTTTAAAATTTTGATAATTTTTAACTTCGATAACACTTGTATGCCCACCGGAAATTACTAAGCTCAAAAATGGCGGAGAAATTTCGTCATTTTCTATAATACAAGAAACCGCATGAGCTTCGATATGATTCACATATAAAAGTGGCAAACTTTTAACTAGTGAAGCTCCTTTTGCAAAACTTGTGCCAACTAACAGTGAGCCTTTTAAACCAGGTCTATTTGTAACTGCAATAGCGTTAATCTCATCTTTTCTTATACCTGATAGACACAAAGCGCTTTCGGATGCAGTCAATATTGATTCTTCATGATGTCTTGCAGCAATTTCGGGCACAACACCACCAAATTTAGCATGTTCCTTAAGCCTTGAAACGGTTTTCATAGCCAAAACACATCGCTTATCGTTAACAACTGCCACCGAAGTATCATCACAGGAAGTCTCAATAGCCAAAACTATCATTCTTACTTTTAAATAAAACCTTTTTAATTTTGCTTATTTTTACCAACGGACTCCAATTTTGATAAATAAGATGCAATAATTTTAGTAGGTTGAGCACCTTTTTTTATCCAATCAAAGATTTTGTCAACATTAACATCAAATTTATTTTCAGTTTTAAATGGATCATAAGTACCTAAACGTTCAATAAATTTGCCATCTCTCGGCGAAGATGAATTCGCCGCCACCACCCTATAGAAAGGCTTTTTGTGTTTACCTACCCTTGTAAGTCTAATTTTTACTGCCAAAAAACTCACTCCTCAATTTAATTTATATTATCTTTTAAATTTAGAGAATAATCCAAATTTGCTGAAAAAACCACCTTGCGAATTAAATTGTTTCATAAATTTTCGCATTTCAATGAATCTTTTCAAAAGGTTATTGACGTCTTCAAGTTTGCTCCCACTCCCCAAAGAGATTCTCTTTTTTCGCGAAAAGTCAATAATATCAGGGTTTTTACGCTCCTGGGCGGTCATCGAAAGGATTATTGCCTCCACTTTATCAACTAGTTTATCATCAATATTTAAATTATTCAAGTTCCCAACGCCTGGTAAACGAGAAATTATTGATTTAAGCGGTCCCATTTTTTTTATTTGATTAGAAATTGTCAGAAAATCTTCGAAATCAAACTTATTTTGACTGAATTTTTTTGCCATATTTTCAGCTTGTTCTTTATCAAAATTTTCCTGAGCGCTCTCAATCAGAGAAAGAACATCTCCCATACCAATAATTCTAGTAGCTATTCTTTCAGGTCTGAATGGTTCTAAATCGCCAAGTTTTTCACCGACTCCGATAAATTTTATAACGCTCCCCGTTGTTTCTTTTATAGAAAGCGCTGCGCCACCTCTGGAATCTCCATCAAATTTAGTTAAAATGACTCCCGTTATATCAAGCATTTTATTAAAAGAATCCGAAATATTTACGGCATCCTGACCAGTCATGGCATCCACAACTAGCAAAATTTCGTGAGGATTCAGCTCCACTTTTATAGATTTTAACTCTTCCATAAGTTTTTGGTCTATATGGAGCCTGCCGGCGGTATCGAGTAATAAAACGTTATAATTATTTTTTTTAGCATGATTTAAGGCACTAATTGCGATATCAACAGGATCTGTATCTTTTTGCGAAAAAACATCCACTTTAGCATTTTTGCCCAAAATTTCAATCTGCTCAACCGCTGCCGGCCTATAAACATCACATGCAGCTATTAAAGGATTAAATTTCTTATTTTTTAAATAAAGCCCGAGTTTCGCAGCATGAGTTGTTTTACCTGCGCCTTGTAAACCGCAAAGCATTATGATATTTATCCTGTTTTTTTGCAAATTAAGTTTAGATTCCCCACCACCGAGTAAACTAACCAGTTCATCTTTTACAATTTTTATAACCATCTGAACCGGTGTTAAACTTTTTAAAATTTGAGTGCCCAATGCTTTTTCCGAAACTCTTGCAATAAAATTTTTCGTGACAGAATAATTTACATCTGCCTCTAAAAGAGCGAATTTTACTTCCTTCATAGCAGCATTAATGTCTTCCTCTATAAGTTTTCCTTTGGAACTCAAGCGTTTAAAAACTGTTGTTAATTTTTCCGTTAGATTTTCAAAACCCATCAAATTCCTCCTCACGCGAACTACCATTTATGATAACACCAAAAATATGTAAAATCAAATCATCGTAGTTACGACATTAGACTTTTTTTAAAACTAAAA
>CAMNDS010000077.1 GCA_946535695.1 uncultured Clostridia bacterium
GTTTTACCATGGTCAACGTGACCAATTGTACCAATATTCGCATGTGGCTTATTGCGTTCAAACTTCTCTTTTGCCATAAAAAACCTCCTAAAAATCTATACAGTAACTCACATAAAATGTGGCATATAATTTTATATCAACAAACAAAAAAAATATCAAGCATTATTCTGACTTTTTGTTGCGAGAAGAAATAATTTGCTCTGAAACCGATTTTGGAACTTCAGCATAGTGACTAGGTTCCATCGTATATTGCCCTCTGCCTTGTGTTCGCGAACGCATATCAGTTGCATACCCAAACATTTCAGAAAGCGGAACCAAAGCATTAATTCTTTGTGCACCCGAAATTTGTTCCATACCCTGAATTGCACCGCGTCGTGAACTTAAATCACCCATTATATCACCTAAATACTCTTCAGGAACCGTGACAGAGACTTTCATAATAGGTTCCAAAATAACTGGTTTAGCTTTTTCCATGGCTGATTTAAACGCCATAGAACCGGCAATTTTAAAGGCCATTTCCGAAGAGTCTACTTCGTGAAAAGAACCGTCATAAAGCGTAACTTTAACGTCGACAACGTTATATCCTGCAAGAACTCCTGAAAGCATAGCACCCTGGATACCACTATCAACTGCTGGAATATATTCTTTTGGTATGGCGCCCCCGACGATCTTATTAACAAATTCATAACCTTTTTCGGGATTCGGCTCGATTTTTATTTTAACATGACCATATTGGCCGCGGCCGCCGGACTGTCTTATATATTTACCTTCAACATCCGCGGTTCCTCGAATAGTTTCTTTATAAGAAACCTGTGGCTTGCCTACATTCGCCTCCACTTTAAATTCGCGCAAAAGTCTATCCACAATAATATCAAGATGAAGCTCACCCATACCGGCAATAATTGTCTGCCCGGTTTCTTCATCGGTATAAGCTTTAAAAGTCGGATCTTCTTCGGCAAGTTTGGCGAGTGCTATGCCCATTTTTTCTTGACTGTCTTTTGTTTTAGTTTCAATCGCAACTCTTATAACGGGCTCAGGAAAATTCATTGATTCAAGTACAACCGGATGTTTTTCATCACATAAAGTATCACCCGTGCCGACTTTTTTAAGCCCTACCGCAGCAGCTATATCTCCTGCGTGGACTTCGTTAATTTCTTGCCGGTTATTAGAATGCATCTGTAAAAGACGTCCCATACGCTCATTCGAGTGCTTCGAAGAATTATAAACAAACGCCCCTGCCTTTATCATCCCAGAATAAACTCTGAAAAAGCATAACTTACCAACATATGGATCAGTTGCAATCTTAAAAGCAAGAGCTGCAAACGGTTCATCATCCGAAGATTTTCTTGAAACTTCCTCTTCAGTCTCGGGGTTAATTCCCTTAATTGCAGGAACATCACAAGGTGACGGCATATAATCAACAACAGCATCTAGCAGCTTTTGTACTCCTTTATTTTTGTAAGAAGAACCACATAGAACCGGAACTAACCCACAACATATCGTGCCCTTGCGGATACAGCTCTTTATTTCTTCATTCGAAAGCTCTTTACCATCAAGATATTTTTCCAAAATTGCTTCGTCATATTCAGCAGCAGCTTCAATTAATTTTTCTCTGTATTCAGTCGCTAAATTTACCATATCCGAAGGGATTTCTTTGCATCTTATGTCTTTTCCCAAATCATCATAATAAACATAAGCTTTGAATTCTATCAAGTCTATAATGCCTTTAAATTCAGACTCCGCACCAATTGGCAATTGAATAGGAACAGCATTGCATTTTAATCTGTCTTTCATCATTTGCACGACATTTAAAAAATTTGCACCAATAATATCCATTTTGTTAACATAAACCATACGTGGAACATTGTATCTATCCGCCTGACGCCAAACAGTTTCGGATTGCGGCTCGACGCCCTCTTTTGCTGACAAAAGTGTAACAGAACCGTCTAAAACTCTTAATGAGCGTTCAACTTCAACTGTAAAATCCACGTGGCCCGGTGTGTCGATGATATTTATGCGGTTTCCATTCCAAAAACAAGTGGTTGCAGCCGAAGTAATCGTGATTCCGCGCTCTTGCTCCTGAACCATCCAGTCCATAGTGGCTGCGCCATCGTGCACCTCGCCGAGTTTATGATTAATTCCGGTGTAAAATAAAATTCGCTCCGTAGTAGTAGTTTTTCCGGCGTCAATATGCGCCATAATTCCTATATTTCGTGTATTTTCAAGTGATACCTGTCTAGCCATATCATATTCCCCTCCTAATATTCATTTTTATTAAAAATATTCTATATTTTTACCATCTGTAGTGCGCAAAAGCTTTGTTGGCCTCAGCCATTTTGTGAGTATCCTCGCGTTTTTTAACTGACGCTCCGGTTGAATTAAAAGCGTCTAAAATTTCGCTAGAAAGCCTTTCTATCATGGTTTTTTCAGATCTTTCACGCGAATAATTAACTATCCATCTGAGTCCTAAAGCCTGCTTTCTGTCGGCTCGAACTTCCATTGGAACCTGATAAGTAGCTCCACCGACTCTTCTGGCTTTAACTTCTAAGCTTGGCGAAACATTTTCCATTGCTTTGTTAAAAACTTCTAAAGCATCCAAGCCTGATTTTTCTGCAACTATATTAAAAGCACCATAAACAATTCTTTGTGCTAAATTTTTTTTGCCGTCAAGCATTACGTTGTTTATAAGCTTTGTTACAAGCTCAGAATTATAAATCGGGTCTTTTAAAACTTTTCTTTTACTTACTGCGCCTCTTCTTGGCATAAAAATTCCCCCTAAATTAAAACTAAATTATTTTTTTGATTTTGCATCAGTTTTAGACTGAGCACCGCCGCTTTTTGGCTTTTTAGCGCCGTATTTAGATCTCGCTTTCATACGATTTGCAACACCCTGAGTATCAAGCGTGCCTCTTACAATATGATATCTTACACCCGGTAAGTCTTTGACACGACCGCCACGAATTAAAACTACACTGTGTTCTTGCAAATTATGACCTATCCCCGGAATATAAGCCGTGACTTCTTCTCCGTTTGAAAGCTTAACTCTTGCGACTTTTCTTAAAGCCGAATTCGGCTTTTTGGGCGTCGTAGTTTTAACGACAGTGCAAACACCACGCTTGAGCGGAGAGTTCAAATCTATCTCTCTTCTTTTTTGTGAATTCCAACTTTTTAAAAGCGCGGGCGCTTTTGGTTTTCTTTGTTGGGATTTTCTCCCATTGCGAACTAACTGATTTTTTGTAGGCATATAAATTCCCCTCAATTCTATATTATTTCAAGCTTTGATTTTATCATTTTAAGTACCTTAATGTCAATATTTGAACTCAGTTTTTGCATGAAAAAATGCAAAATTTTTGATTTTCCGACCCTTTATTAGAAGGAGGTGATTAAAATCAAAAAACAACTCAGCAGCAAAGAAAAAACTTTTTGCTACTACCTTGTGGAAACAGGAAATCCTAACGAAGCTTTTTCTATCGCGGACATGCAAAATGACAAAGAAAATATCCGAGAGCTTATTTTGAGCGAAAATATTCGTGAAGAAATTAAAAAAATCTACGAAGTTAAAAAACAAAATCTTGCCATAAAAGCTGAAATCGGATACGAACGTCTGGCTTTTGGCGAAATTTCTGACCCTATAAAACTCATGTTCGTTAAAAATTACGACGAAAATCAAATTAAAAACATGAATCTTTTTAATATCTCAGAAATTAAACGCCTAAAAGACGGCACTATCGAGATAAAATTCTTTGACCGTATGAAAGCGCTCGAAAAACTTCATCAAATAGAAATAAACAGGTCAGAAAATGAAGTGCTCCCATTTTATTCTGCTCTCGAAAACGGAATAAAAAATCAAAATCAATCAAATTATGAAAATCATGAAAATTAAAATTTTTTCTAAAAAACAAACATTGGCATTAACCTGGTGGCTGAATAACCGAACCCGAAATTATGATGCGATAATTTGTAATGGAGCCATCAGAAGCGGCAAGACTTTCTGCCTGGGCATATCTTTTGTTCTCTGGAGCTTTTATAAATTTAACAACAAATCATTTGCAATATGCGGAAAAACTATAAAATCTACTAAGAGAAATTTTTTAGATTCCGTTTTGTCATTACTCGAAAATCTAGGATTTGATTGCAGACTTAAAATCTCCGAAAATATGCTTACTATTTATTATAAAAATAAAAAAAATATTTTCTATATATTTGGCGGAAAAGACGAATCTTCGGCTGCTTTAATTCAAGGTCTGACTTTATCAGGTGTTTTGTTTGACGAAGTCGCACTTATGCCAAAAAACTTCGTAGAACAAGCTCTTGCAAGATGTTCCGACGAAAATGCTAAATTCTGGTTCAATTGCAATCCCGAAAGTCCTGCGCACTGGTTCTATAAAGAATGGATTATAAACAAAAAAGAAAAAAATGCAATGCTTTTGAATTTTCTTATAACTGATAATCCTGCGCTTTCCAAAAAAGTAATCGAAAGATACAAAAGAATTTATTCAGGAAATTTTTATGAACGTTTTATAGAAGGCAAATGGACGACTCAATCAGGCTTAATTTATCCGTTTATGACTGATAATTCGAATTTTTGCAAAGTACCTGATATTAATTTTTCAGAATATATAATTTCTTGCGATTACGGAATAATAAATCCGACTTCTTGCGGACTTTGGGGCAAATATCAAAATACTTGGTATCGAATTAACGAATATTATTACGATTCAAAAATCGAATTAAAAACCAGAACTGACGAAGAACATTATAATTTTATAAAAAAAATGATCGGTAACAAAAAAATAAAAATTTTTATAATCGACCCTTCAGCTGCGAGTTTTATTGCACTTATCAATCAAAAAAGTGAATTTAAAGTTATGCCTGCCAAAAATAATGTTCTAGACGGAATAAGAAACGTTACCGAAGCACTTAAA
The DNA here is from genome assembly GCA_946535695.1 of uncultured Clostridia bacterium. Classification (GTDB taxonomy): domain Bacteria; phylum Bacillota; class Clostridia; order Oscillospirales; family Acutalibacteraceae; genus Improbicoccus. The sequence continues at coordinate 4,926 of CAMNDS010000077.1, forward strand.
ACAGAAAAAATTAAGATCT
>CAMNDS010000078.1 GCA_946535695.1 uncultured Clostridia bacterium
AGAAGTTATAAAAAAAGTTTTTGATATTATAGATTATTTTAAAGATTGCGACATGTTTCAAAAAAGCGAAAAAGATAAAATTATTGCTAAAAAGGAGATTGAGCAAAAGAAGAAATATTTACAAATAGGAGAAATTAAATGTTGTGACTGTAAAGAGGATGAATTTATAGATGAATTTTTTAGTTTTGATTTCAATCTTTTGTTGCGAGTTTTGGAAAGAATTCAAAGTGGTGATGAGAAAAGCTTTTCTTTTCAAAAGTATGAAAATAGTATTGAAGTTATAACTTTTGGTCGAAGGTATTTATTCATATTAGGTGATGATAAATTAACGCTTTATTATCTCGACAATGGTTCAGGTGGTAAAGAATATACATTGGTATTTCAATCGCCGGGAATAAAATTAAAAAAATTCCGAATTCCCTGATGTGGACGTAATTATTCCTATCCTATTTTTTGCTGTTTTATCATTTTTGTTGTTTGTAATTCATAGATTTAACCAATTGACTAAGGAGAAAAAATGAATCAGTTGGTTGAAGAAAGAGTTTTAAAAGTAGCAAATTATATAATAAAACACAATACGACCGTAAGGAAAACAGCAAAAAATTTTGGAGTAAGCAAAAGTACAATACATAAAGATGTTACTGAACGGTTAAAAAAGTTGAATTCATCGCTTTACTCAAAAATAAAAATTGTAATGGAAATCAATAAGGCTTCCCGGCACATTCATGGTGGTCAGGCGACCAAAATCAAATATATGAATTTGCAAAGTTAATTTATAAAATGGACATTTTTGACGAAATTTGATTGACAAATGAATCTTTACGTTTTATAATAGTAACAGTTCTCGCATTAATTGTGTTCGAACTATTACATTTTAACCTTAATTTTAATTTAAAAGGAGTGGTCTATATGGCAAAACTTGGTAGAGACAAAGTCGCATTATTTCTCGCTTGCACGTCAATTTTAGGTGGTAAAATTCAGGCCATGGATGCAAACAAAGCTAAAACCCCGCAAACCGTTGCGGCAGTAGGGGGGGCGACTTCTCGTAATAATCAGTCCAAACAGGGGCTTAGCAAGAATCAAAAATTGGGAGTAATAACTGCTGCATCTTTTGTGGTTGCTTCCGTGGTTGGTTTTACAATTTGGGGTGTAAAACATCATAATCGTCTTAATAATAAAAAACTCTTAGAAGACGCAATAGCATTTTTAAATAGTAATCCTTCTATTGTTAGTATCCCTGGTGGAGAATTTGAAAATTATAACCAAGCAGTTAACGTTTTTAAAAATTGTTTGCAGTTATTTAAAGATGGGAGAATGGATGAGCTCGAAAAACTTAAATTTGAAATAGAAATTTGTGGTAGCAATATCATTATTAAGAACTCGACTGATGACGGTATTTATAAATTTATTATTTCTAAAATTAATAATGGAAATTATAATGTTAAAAAGTATATTATTAAAGATGGGAAAGAAGCGTTAGGCAATGACGTTGAATTGGGGGTTGGCAAATCTAAAACAAATGAATATGATAATGGAAACAAAATTATAGGAATAAAAAGTCAAAATGAAAATTTTAATTTTATAAAAAGTATAGAATCAGAACTTGCCTTGTATGAACAAAGATTAAATGCACTTAAAGATCAAACAAAAAATTTCAGTTTAAATAGTAAGAACCCGAATTATGATCAAGATGAAGAAAATATCTAAATCCCCTCTCAAGAAGAACTGGGGAAATATTATAGTGAGGGATTTTAATTTTTTTAAGTTAAAAGTACTGTAATATTCGGTAGGTTTTGGTTGGAATAAAAAAATCATTTCTCTGGCGTCGCTGGAGAGATGTCTTTTTGTACATTAAAATACCAAAAATAGCATTTCAACAATAATTCCAAAAAATATCTAAATTCCTCAGTAATTTTAGTATATAAAGCAAAAAAAGTAAAATAATAGTCTTGAGCATCAAAGTTTTCGGAGAAAAAATAAATTTAATTTTTTCCTGGAGGCATTGAATAAATAAACTAAAATTAATATTGGAGAACATATGAATATAACACCTCAAGATTATAAAAAAATTTATAAAAAAGCTTCACCAAAGAGTCCTATTCTAAAAGATTGTTTTTTTGCTTTTATTTCCGGCGGACTTATATGTACAATAGGTCAATTTTTATCTGATATTTATATAAAACAAATGAAAATTCCGTTCAAGGAAGGGCAGGCGTGGGTGTCAGTTACACTCGTAGGACTGGGAGCTTTTTTAACCGCAATAAATATTTATGATAATATAGCAAAATACGCAGGCGCTGGAACAATAGTACCTATAACCGGATTTGCAAACTCTATTGTATCACCTGCCATGGAGTTTAAAAGTGAAGGTTACGTGCTAGGAACAGGTGCTAAGATGTTCACAATCGCTGGTCCTGTTATAGTCTACGGAGTAGTTTCATCTATTATTTATGGTTTAATAATTTGGATATTTAAAATATAAAAATAATTTTTTCGCTGTTAGACTTTTTTCGAAACTTAAAAATTAAATTTAAAGTGCTCTCTCCGGCGGCTGCCGGAGAGAATATATATTACTGGCTTCGAAAGAAACTAATATATGAATATTTTCCCAAGTACGTTATTTTTAGACTATTTGTTTGTACGCGTATAAATCGTATGCCAATTATTTCCTTAAAGGACGCCATTTGCTACCATTTCTAAATATATGTAAGGACTTTTCTAAAATCTTTTAGTTAAAATAGAAATTAAAAAAAGTCAATATTTTTTTGAAAAACATTAAAAAATTACTCGAAGCCCTTTTTGAAATGTTGTAAAAAATAAGAAAACCAGATTTCTCCGGCATAAACGGAGAAAATATCTGTTATATTTTTAAATGATAAATTCAAAAAAGTATTGATAAAATTTTGTATCTATGATATCATAAATTTAAAGGATGCGAGGTGTAGCTCAGTTGGTAGAGCGCTGCGTTCGGGACGCAGAGGCCGCAGGTTCGAGCCCTGTCACTTCGACCATCACTTTAATATTATGTGAGGTGTTGCAATATGAAAAACAGAAAAATGGCAAAAATTGTAGCAAGTTTATCTTCGGTTTTATTTTTAAATTGTGGAGCAAAAACTTCGGCAAACTTGCTGGACTGGGTTAATATTTTTAAAATAATAAAATCTATTGGTGGTATATTTTCCGATATATCTATGATTGGGAGAAATTTGAAAGTTGGAATGCAAAATCTTGAAGGTGGACAAATTTGTTATTTTAGAAATGATTTATCACCGGTAACTTTCACCGATCCTTTTGGCAGTTCGCTTTTTGATGTAGTTTCTTCTCGTGTGATCGGAGTCGAGGAACAAATAGAAATACTTAAAGGTTTAGGTAATGTATATGTTACCAAAAAAAATGCAATGGAAAACGGAAAATATGTTTGGGGCTCAAATAATATCGGCATTTTAATGTCAGGACCTTCCGGATGTGGGAAAACACTCTTAGCAACCATATTTGCACATACTTTGGTCGTTGATGGTTTTAATGAAGATGGGACAATAAATAAAAATTGTAAATCTGTTTACAGATTATCGAGTGCAGCTGTGGATTTAACATCCAAAGAACCGGTTTGGTCTCAATTGCTTTCTGAAAAAAAAGTAGTACAAAAAAACGCTACTATAGCTAACAATCCGTTCAAAGCTTATATACAAGCCAATCCAAATGGTGGTGTGATAATATTTGACGAATTTGAAAAAATTTATAATTCAAGTTTAGGTGAAGGATTCAGAAACATAATTGAACATGGAAAAATTGATTTGGACGGAACAACTTACGAAATGTCAAATTATATTTTTATTTTCACGACAAATGCTTCTCCGAGCAGCATTTTGGACGCTCCAACCCCAAATCCATTAACTCACGAAGAAGAAACATACGGTTATATAAAATGTAATTTTGATAAATCATTTTTGAATAGACTTATTTTATTACCTTTCCAGCCTTTAACAGCTTCAGCGTTATATTCAATTTTTGACGATTTTGTAGAATCTTGGAACAATTCGTATCAAGAAAAAGGAATAAAACTTGAAGTACCAAGCGAAATACGTGGGCAAATCGGAACTTATTTGGAAGAAACCCATAAAGGTGGACGTGAAGCCGGAAATTTGTTTGATACGTTGATTCCTTATCTATCAATAATCGAATTATCTATTGATAAAACTCCTGAAGATAAAAGAAAGAATTTAGTTTTAAAAGTGGGTTTTGACCGTGAAAAAGAAAAATGTTTCATTAGTGAAGCATCAATTCCTGATAAAGTCCCTGACAATAATAAAAATAATAACGGATTACAGGAAGAAACATCTAATAATAAATCTATTAAAAAGAAAATTCCTGTTAATGAATCTATTAAAAAGAGAATGCCTGTTAATAAGTCTGTTGAAAAGGAAATACCTAATTATAAATTCCTTAACACTAAATCTATTAAAAATGAAATAGAAAATAATGGCACTGTTAAGGTCAGATAAATTTAGTTAAGTGTGGGGAGTTTGTATGAAAAATCTTAGAACCTGTCTAAAATCTTTTAATTAAAATAAAAATTAAAGAAAGAAGTGTAAAAGATAAGATAGATAGAATAGGACGCTCACAATTTTTCCAAAGTCGTATTAAATAATAAACATCAATATTTTTTGAAAAACATTCAAAAGAATTACACGAAATTTTTTTAAATGTTGTAAAAAATAAGAAAACCAGATTTTTTTGGCATAAACGGAGAAAATATCTATCTTTTTTAGCAATGTCTTAAAAAGGGAACAACAAAACCATATGGAAATAAATTATTTCCATACTTTTTTATCAATATCACTATAACTGTCTGTTCACGGACTTTTATAAATTTGATTAATTAAAGATTCAATTTTTTTGCAATTGATATCCGCAAGTTCGTGAGTTTTACCGTT